>NZ_JBEZKA010000015.1:0-226419 GCF_040651435.1 Streptomyces sp. NPDC048479 | reverse complement strand
GGGACGTCCAGGATGTCTTCCTGCTCGACCAGCAGGGTCCGCCCGCTCACCAGCAACGCGGAAACCAGCTGCCACAGCGAGATGTCGAAGCACTGCGGCGCGGTCTGGGCCACCACCTGCCCCTCGCCGATCCCCAGATCGTCGATCTTGGCGAACAGATGATTGAGCATGCCCGCGTGCTCACACATCGCCCCCTTCGGCTCGCCCGTGGAGCCGGACGTGAAGTAGATGTAGGCGAGCTGGTCCGGGGCCACGGCGATACCGAGATCACCGTCGGGATGGTCTTCTTCGTAGGCCGCGTCGACGACCAGCGCCTGGACTGCGGGCAGCGTCTCGAGGGCCTGGTCGAGGGTGGTGGTGCTGCCGGGTTCGGTCAGCACCAGGCCGCACCCCGCGCGGGCAAGTGTGGTCGCGATGCGCCCGGCCGGGAAATGCGGCTCGACGGGAAGGTATGCGCCCCCGGCCTTGAAGATGGCCAGCACCGCGGCCAGCCAGTTGAGGTTGCGCTCCGTCACCACTGCCACGACGCCCTCGCGGCCGAGGCCGCGGGCCAGCAGGGCGCGTGCCAGCCGGTTCGCGCGGGCATTGAGCTCGCCGTAGGTCCACTGCCTCTCGCCGTGCACGGCTGCGACGGCATCCGGATGCGCCCGCACCCGCTCCTCGAACAGCTCGTGCACCCGGCGGTCCGGCAACTCCCGGCGCGGTCCGGCCAGCCCCTCGAGCTGGAAGCGGAGTTCCTCGGCGGACAGCAGACTCTGCCGCCCGTGCCCGGCATCAGGGTCGGCGGCGATCAGTGCGAGGGCGGCGAGGTGGTAGCCGGCGATCCGGGCGGCGCAGTCCGCGTCGAGGACGTCGGTGCGGTAGCGCAGCCCCAGCGCGAGTTGGTCGCCGTCCTGTGAGATTCTCACCTCCAGCACGGTGTGCTCGGCGAGGTCGCCGCCGCCTCCGGTGAGGTCGAGCACGGTTTCGAACGGCGCTTGGGTCAGGCCCAGTTCGCGCCTGAGGTCATCGACCGGGAAGTCCTTGTGCGACAGCAGTTCCGAGGCGACCCGATGGGAGTTCAGCAGCAGCGCCCGCCACGAGCCAGGTGCGGTGGTCAACCGGCACGGCAGCGGTCGGCTGGCGTCGGCGGCGGCGACGACGTAGCCGGTGGTGATCTCCTGCTCGCCGGACAGTGCCGAGAGCACCTTGGCATGCGCCGCGAGTAGTACCGAACCGAGCGGCAGTGCCAGCTCGTTCGCCAGTCGGTGCGACGCCGTCATGATGTCGTCGGGGACTGTCGTCCTGTACTCCCCCACGCCGTTCACGGGGTTGACGGTCCAGCGTGGGGCGGGGGTGAAACCGCCGGCTGTCAGTACGCCGCGCCAGAACTCCCGGCCGGCCTCCATGCGAATCGATTGCGTTCCCATTGGATCTTTCCTCCGCTTGTTGCTGTTGCCGCGGTGTCAGTTGCCGCCGGCCGTGGCGGCACATGTGTCGTTGCTGTCTTGGCGGGCCGGCAGATCGGCCTTGTTGTCCCGCATTTCCCGGGCCGGGTTTCCGCCCCACCCGGTGTGCTGGGGGATTTCCTCGCCCTTCATGAGGAAGGAGTCCGGGGCGAGCACCGCGCCGTCGCCGATCGTCACGCCGTAGTGGACGAAGGCGCCGACCCCGAGGGTGCAGCCGGAGCCGATCGTGCTGCGGTCGGACTTGAAGGCACCGTCCTCCTGCGAGTGGCACTGGATCACGGTCCCCGCATTCAGCGTGCTGTCGTCGCCGATGGTGACGAGCGTCCGCTCTGGGAAGAAGCAGCCGTCGTCGAAGACCCGCTTACCGAGCCGGACCCCCAGCAGCCGCCAGATCACGTTCTTGAAGGGGGTGCCGTTGAAGACCTCGACGTAATCGACCGAAGCCATCTTCCAGAAGCGTTCATGCCGCCAGAAGGAGGGCTCGTAGATCGAGCAGTACAGCGGTTTCA
The DNA here is from genome assembly GCF_040651435.1 of Streptomyces sp. NPDC048479. Classification (NCBI taxonomy): domain Bacteria; kingdom Bacillati; phylum Actinomycetota; class Actinomycetes; order Kitasatosporales; family Streptomycetaceae; genus Streptomyces; species Streptomyces sp. NPDC048479. The sequence goes on along the minus strand of NZ_JBEZKA010000015.1, from coordinate 224,462 downwards.
AGGCCTTGAATCCCGTGGCGGCCCGTTCGATCAGTGCGAAATAGACGACGGTGAACAGGAGGGTAAGGACACCGGCCAGCGCGATCACCGACGCACCGAGCGAGGCGTAGAGGTCCGCGGCGCCCATGGCGATGAGGGTGATCACGAAGAAATGGACCCACCGCGCCAGCAGGTAGAGCCCCGCGGTGACGGCATTGTGCTTGTTCTTGGCGGCGAGGCGGCGGTGCAGCTCGTCGCCGCTCTCCAGGTGGTTGAACTTGTTGTCACGCTCGACCGTGCGCGGGATCTCGAAGCTGGGCGAGCCCAGCAGGCCGACGCCCTCCCGCACCGGTCCGTCGATCGGGACCATGACCTTCGTCGCGAGCAGGCAGTTGTCGCCGGTCTTGCCCTGAGAGGGATAGACGACGCGGTTCCCGAGGAAGTTGCGGGGCCCGATCGACACCCGGGACACGCGGAAGGACGTGCTCGAAAAGTCGGCGTTCATGATGGACAGCCCGTCGGCGACCATGGTTCCGCTGCCGACAGAGCTCAGATACGGATTCTCGTGCTGCACTTCCGTGCCGAAGTTCGACCCGGTCTGCTCGACGTGGGACAGGTCGTAACCGAGGTAGCGCAGATAGTGGACGATGCTGGAGCTGTCCCCGAAGAGCGTGGCGAAGAACTTCCTGTTGGTCATGTGGGCGATCGCCCGCTGGATTCCGTAGTGGAAGCCGTACAGCGGATAGGCCTTGTCCGCCTTGATGGCCAGGTTGAGCACGCGCGGCACCGTGCCCACGACGAGGAGGCCGGCGAGCGCAGCGCCGAAGAAGAGCACGAAGGAGGCGGTCAGGGCGTCGAGGTAGAACGTCCAGCTCGTGAAAGCCGCAGGCTCCGGGTTCAGCAGCGCATGGAACTGTGGGACTGCGGCGCGCAGTAGGCTCACGCCGCCCATCGCCAGCGGCAGGTACACAACCAGTGTGCTCAGCAGCTGCAGGACGCTGTAGACGGCCCTTTTGAAGGTGCCGCAGTCGGCGGGGTCGACTGCCCGGTAGTCCACCTCGGTCCGCTGCGCCGGGGACCCGTGCCGGCGCTCGCCGCCCGGCACGGCCTGCCCGGCGTGCAGGGAAGAGGCGTGGCCCAGCTGGGCCCCGTCGCCCATCGAGGTCTCGATGTCGAGCACCGTGTGCTCGCTGACAAGCACGTCCTTGCCGAGGGTGACCGTGCCGGTCTGGATCAGGCCGGCGTGGGCGCGGTAGCAGGAGAAGAGCACGTCCTTGCGGACGACCGTGCCGTCACCGATGGTGAGCAGGTCGGTGCATACCGGAATCGCGCGGGAGAGGATGGTGACGCCTTTGCCGATCCGCGCGCCCAGTGCCCTCAGGTACAGCACCTGGAGCGGTGAACCGGCGAACAGGCGCAGGGGGCTGGTGCGGATCAGGGTCTTGACGACCCAGAAGCGCAGATAGCCCAGGCTCCACACGGGGAACTCCCCGGCTTTCCAGCGGCCGATGAGCACCCACTTCGCCAGGATCGGAAGGGTGCACAGGCCCAGGAAGCTCGCGCCGGCGAACAGGACCGACCGCAGATAGGAGTCGAGCAGACCGGAGCCGGCGGAGATCCACTCGTAGCCTCGGACGGCGACAAGGGCGGTGAGGTAGGAGTATCCGAGGAAGATCAGGAGCTGCATCGTTCCGCAGAGGACATAGCGCAGCGTGCCGGCCTGTGCCGGCACCTCAGTCGGTACCTCGGCCGGCGACGGGGCCGGCGGCGGGACGGGGGCGGGCGCGGCGTCGGTGAGCGCGGTGGCCAGCGTTCGGATTGTGGGGTTTCGATAGATGTCCTTCATCGACACCGAGGGCAGGTCCGCCCGCTTTCTGACCCGTGCACAGAACTGGGCCATCACCAGGGAGTCGGCGCCCAGGTCATGGAAGAAGTGGCTGTCGAGGGGCACCTGCTCGACGTGCACGACGCCTGCCAGCACCTCGGCCAGGACGCTCTCGGTGCCGGTCGTCGGGCCGGTGTACCCGGCGTTGTGGATGGTCGAGATTTCAGCCGGATCGGCCGTCAGGACCTCGATGGATTTCCCTGGCACGTGAGCTCCTTGAGTGCGTTTCGATCAGCGTCGGTCAGTACGGACGGATTCTTGAGTCCCGCCTCTCCAGTAGGCCCGGCCGGGGAGTTCCTGTCCTGCCCCTGGATTTCGGGGCTTGACGCAGCGAACCGCCCTTGGTAGCCAGCCGCTACTGCCGGTCATCGCCTTGTGTTTCCTTGCCTTCCGGCGCGTCGCCTGACTTACGACCGCGTATACACGGGCAGCCGTCGCATCCGCGCGACAATCGCGATAACGCTGACCGCCCCTCTGGCCCGGGCGGCCTGCCGGGCGGCCGGAGTACACCGGCAAGGAAGGCCACGGCAGGCAGGACACAGCTGGAGCCACGGCTCGCCGGAAGTCGCAGATGACCCGGTGCCGGCGATCGTTCACCCCCGACCCAGGCACGACCACAGCCGCATATTCACGAGAGGGGTGTGTGTCAAGTCCCGAATTTCGGTGGCATGACAGGACTGCTCCGATTCGGGCGTACTGGAGGTGTTCCGGCGAGTGACATCTCGCCGGCGAATTCTTCCCTGAGCCGCGCCGAGACGGATGAGCGGCATGCGGCGCTCCGTCGTAGTTAGGAGGCGATCATGCCCGTCATATCTGTTCCCCAGGCCTACAACGAGGACGAGCTCTACGTCGACCTTGAGGGGGTTTTCGGGCACCCTCTGTTCCTCAAGTGCGAGGGCTTCAATTTCGCCGGCTCGATCAAGCTCAAGGCCGCCACCGAGATGGTCGAGGCCGCCGAACGCGACGGCCTGCTGACCCCGGACTCGGTCCTGGTCGAGTCGTCCTCGGGCAACCTGGGTGTGGCCCTGAGCATGATCGCAGCCAGCAAGGGCTACCGGTTCCTGTGTGTGACCGACTCCCGCTGCAACCTGACGACCAGGTTGATGATGGAGGCCCTGGGCAGCCAGGTGCACGTCATCACCGAGGCCGACCCGGCCGTCGGGTTCCTCGGCGCGCGCATCGACCACGTCCGCGCTCTGTGCGCCTCCGACGACCGCTATGTGTGGCTCAACCAGTACACCAACCCCAGCAACGGCATGGCCCACTACCGCAGGACCGCCCCGGCCATCGCCCGGCAGTTCCCGGACCTGGATGTGCTGTTCGTCGGGGCCGGCACCACCGGGACCCTGATGGGCTGCGCGCGCTACTTCCGCGAGTGGCACCGGCCGGTGCGCATCGTGGCCGTCGACAGCGTGGGCTCGGTGACCTTCGGGGGCGCCCCGAGTAGGCGGATGATTCCCGGCCTGGGCACGAGCAGGCGCCCGCCGCTGCTGGACGAGACCTATGTCGACGATGTGGTGTGCGTGACGGAGGCCGAGACCATCCAGACCTGTCATCGGCTGGCCAGGCGTGGGTTTCTGTTCGGGGGTTCCACCGGCACAGTGGTCAGCGGCGCGATGGACTGGCTGGCCCGGCAGGAGGGACGGAACCTGACCTCGGTGGCCATCGCCCCGGATCTGGGTGAGCGATATCTGGAGACCATCTACCAGAGCAACTGGGTGCAGGACCTGTACGGCGAGGACGTCCTCGGCTCCCAGACGCTGACCACGGCATCCCAGGCAGCCTGACCCCATTGCGGCAACCGTGCCGCGCCGCGCCCGGGCGGGTGTGAGCCGGTGCGGTGGCCCGGGCCGCTCCCAGGGGCGGCGGAGGTCTTCGGCGAGGGGGCGGGCGAGGAGGAGCTGGCATGGGTAGCCGTGATCAGCCAGCGGGCAGCCTTTATTGGCCAGTTCTCACTGCGGACTGAGCCGTACACCCGTTGCCGCTACTGCAGCTGATGGAGACGGACGTCAACTCCTGGATGAGTGAACGTCAGCGCAGAGGCGACGACAGTCAATTCGCCGAGCGGTAGCTTCTGTCCGTACCGCGCTGACGCGGGCAGGTCTACCACGACCATGATCGCTTCTGCGCACACCAAGAGAGGGTGACACCGACTCGACCGATGATGAGCGCGCCAGCCGCGCCAGGTGCCGCCCTGGAACCGAAGGGGAACGAGGAATGCGACCGAAAGTTTTAACGAGGACACTCGTCAGTTTCACTGCCGTCGTCGGGATTGCCGCCGGGAGCCTGGCGAGTGCGGGCGCCGGCTTCGCGGCGTCCGCGCCGACCTCGAAGCCGGCGGCGAGTTCCGAGGCTGTCGTCCCGCTCGCGCTGGTCAACCTCGGCCTGAGTACTGCGCAGGCCAAGAACGTCCAGTGCTGGCTGAAGGCGAACTGGGGATACACCGGCGCGCTCGACGGGCAGCTTGGCACCAATAGCTGGAAGGCGTTCCAGCGCAACCTCAGGGCGTACTGGGGCTACACCGGCGCGATCGACGGAATCGTCGGAAGTGGCACGGTCAAGGCGTTGCAACGCCTGCTGAAGGACAGCTGGGGCTATACCGGCGCGATCGACGGGGACCCGGGACCGGGGACCCAGGCCGCGTTCAAGCGCTTCGCCAATGCCTGCAGCGGCTGGTGTTGAGCGACTCTCGGTATGAGCGCGTGGGCTTGTACTGTACGGTCTGACCTCGAAAAACGTCCCGAACGGTGTCACTCGGCCGGGAGTTCGGCAGGCGGAGAGGTTGGGCACTGCGCCGCGCCCGGCTGGGGCCGTAGGCGCTCAGTGGCGGTACGCGGCCATCGCGATCTCGATGAACGAGCGGATCAACGGGTTGGTGTCGCCGTCGTTCCACACCGCGACCACTCGGCTTGGCGCCATGTCGACCAGCGGAACCGCGGCCAGGTTCTCGGGCAGGTCGTGTCCGAGTGGGGCCAAGCCGACCGTGCTGTTCCAGAGCACGGCTTGCAGGCATTCTTGGACGACGCGTACCACCGGGCCCTCGCGCGGCTTGCCGCCGTTCCAGTACGACTGCCAGGTCGGGTCGGTTCCCTGCGGGAACTGAAACCAGCGGCGGTCGGCCAGGTCGGCCAGCTTCAGGTGGTCGCGACGGGCCAGCGGATCGTCGGCGCGCAGTACCGCACCGACCGGATCGGTGCGCAGCTCACGCACCGTCAGGGCGGTGTCGTTGAACGGCGCACGGGTCAGGGCGACGTCGACCAGTCCGGAGCGCACCCCGCAGGTCGGGTCGGTCAGGTCGGCGTCGCGGATGCGGATGTCGACGCCGGGGTGGCTTCGGCGGAAGACGGCCGCCAGCCTGGTGATGCCGGGGTCGGTGCCGTCGCCCAGGATGCCGATGGTGATGGTCGCGGCGCCAGCCGCCGCGGTCACGCGGATGCGGACGCGGTCGGCCTGGTCGAGCAGGGCCCGCGCTTCATCGACCAGCACTGCCCCCACCGGGGTGAGCGTGACGCCGGCAGGTGAGCGGGCGAACAGCAGGGCACCGATCTCTGTCTCCAGCTGCTTGATCACCCGGCTCAGCGGCGGCTGGCTCATGTGCAGCCGGGCGGCGGCCCGGCCGAAGTGGAGTTCCTCGGCGACCGCCACGAAGTAGCGCAGGGTACGTAGCTCCACGCTGCAACGATACCCGCAAGGTATCGGCGTGGCGGAACGGGTCTTGGACACTCGCAGGGCCCTGGCGGTGCACTCGGAGCATGACCGACGAAGCGAAGACCAGTGAACCGCAGGCCGACCCCGCCGTATCGGTGGTCGGCCCCGACGACGGCGAGACGATCGTCATGGGCACCACGCGCATGCGCGTCCTCGAAGACGGCAGCCACACCGGGCACCGCCTGGGGATCGCCGAGTCCGTCCTCGCCCCGCACACCCCCGGACCGCCGCAGCACCGCCACGCCCAGCACGACGAGGGTTTCTACATCATCTCCGGCACGGTGCGGTTCACCGTCGGGGACAAGGACTACGACGCGACCGCGGGCACGCTCGTGATGGTCCCGTCCGGCGCCCCGCACACCTTCGCCAACCTGACCGACCGACCCGCCGTCATGCTCAGCACGTTCACCCCCGACTTGTATGTGCAGTACTTCCGAGACCTCCAGAGCATGAGCGCCGACGGCAGGCCGCTGACACCCCATGCCGGCATCCACACGATGAGCCGCTACGCCACCGAGCCCGCTACCGATTTCGCCTGAAGCCGAGGGGACGACACCGCCCGGCTGCCCGCCACCGGACCGGCACCGCCAAGGCGCTCCCACCTCTCGGCGTCCGGGTCGCTCACACACGCACAAGTGCCGGTTCCGGGCGCTCCCCCGGAGCCGGCGGGTCACCCACAAGCGGTGACCATGAAGGGAAATCATGACCATCGCCTACTGGATCATTGCCGGACTGCTCGCCTCCTTCTACCTCTACGCTGGCGCGGTCAAGGTGATCCGCAGCCGCGATCTGCTCCGCCCGATGATGGCTTGGGTGGACCGCATACCGCTGCCCGCCGTCAGGGCGCTGGGAACGATCGAAGTTCTGGGCGCCGTCGGACTGCTACTGCCGCCAGCGACCGGCATCGCGCCTTGGCTGGCCCTGGCCGCGGCCATCGGGTTCGTGCTCCTGCAGATCGGTGCGATCACCGTGCACCTGACCGACGAAGACCGCCAGGTCATGCTCAACGTCGGCCTCATCGCCACTGCGGCTGTGACCATCTGGCTGGCCACCAGTTGGCTGTGATCGAGCAGAACTCTCGACCGGTGGATGCGCCTGCGGGCCGGCCCAGCGCCAGGGGCCGATCATCGATGGGTAGCGCCCAGCCCACCCTGGCGCGGCGGCCGGGGCCGTTTTTTTGGCCCCGGCCGCCGGGGCGGTCTTTCGGGCGTCCGCATCGGCCTGGATCGCAGCAGGTTCCGATCCCAGGTGCCGTCCGCCGACCAGCGCCGATGACGGTCGTCTGGGGCGGGCGAGGCCCGTGGCGATTACCCGGTCCGGAGCGGTGTCACGGCCCTGGCGTGCCGCTGCTCACTGGGCCGGGCCGAGGTGGGGACTCGACCCGGCCCAGTGAGCAGCGGTCGTGCAGCGCGGCGTGTGCCGGGGACAAGCATGGGCGCCGGGTCGCCTTCTTGGCGGATTCTCGCTCGGGCAGCCGGGCGTCACAGCCCCAGGGAGATGGCCAGTCGGGTGAGTTCGGCCGTGCTGTTGATGTTGAGCTTGGCCCGGATACGGCGGAGATAGGCGTCGACCGTGTGCTTGGAGAGCCCCATGTGGCGGGCCGTTTGCAGATAGGTGCGCCCTGCGGCGATATGTCGCAGTGTCTCCCGCTCACGCGGGGCCAGCGTAGGTGCGGGGGCTTCGGTGTACGGCGTGGCGAGTGTGAGGCTCATGGGATTTCCTCCGACGGATCGGCTCGGTCATCACTGCTCACACCCTCGGAAGCAGGGGACATATGCCTGAATGCGGCCATTTGTCCGCTTTCAAAAAGCGTGCCCGGGCAACTTCATGACGGTGTCCGCCGACTGTCACAGGCCTGTCACAGGGCACGCCCACAGGTGCGCCATGCACGATCACTTTCTGAAGACCCCTTTTCCGCCCCCGCCGGCGGGGGCGGGCGGGCCGGGCCGGCTTTTGAGCCGCCGGTCGCCTCCTCTGGCATTGCCGACGGCCGGGGCCCGGGGCAGGGCCCCTCGCGACAGCGCTGGATTGGTGCTCCGTGCCCCTCAGGATCATGCTTGTCAGGAGGGCCCCGGCCGTGCAGGTTCCCGAAGGGCGAGATGAGCGGCGATGGAGCGACTTCCCACCCCTCCTGGTGAGCGGCCGGACGAGTCGGACGCCTCCCCCGAGTCGGCATACACGGCCACGGCCACCATCAATGAGCAGGGCATCGTGACGGGGTGGAGCGAGGGTGCCCGGCGGCTGCTCGGCTACGTGCCCTCGGATGTCGTGGGGCAGACCGCCGCACGGCTGCTCGCCGATGACGTCGGCGAGGCTGCCCGCCGGGATCCGGCCGGGCGGGAGAGGTGGAGCGGCACCGTGGCGCTGCGGCACCGGGACGGCCACAGGCTGGAGCTGGGACTGCTCGCGCATCGCCGGACGACGGACGACCCGGTCACCGAGTGGCTCGTGGTGTCCGCCGTGGTTGGCAAGCCCCGGACGCCCGGGAGTGAAGCGCTGAGGGAATGGACGTTCACCCAGTCCCCCGACATCCTGGCGATCTTCGATGCGGACCTGCGGCTGGTACGGGCGAACACCGGCATGGAGCGCGCACTTTCCCTCACGGAGGCCGAGATGCTCGGGCTGCACCTGCCGGAAATCGCGCCGTATCCCGTGAGCGACGAGGCCGAGAACAAGATGCGCCTGGCGCTGGAGACCGGCGAGCCGCAGTACGTGGAGGCCTACATCCGCCCCACGGGTGTCAGCCCGGATCGCGGCTGGTCGACCTCCCTCGCCCCGCTGAAGGACCCGGACGGCCGGGTGCGCGCCGTGTGCCTGGCGGCGCACTCCAGGTCCGGGGAGTACGTCGCCCGGCAGCAGATGCTCCTGCTGAACGACGCCGGCGCCCGCATCGGCACGACTCTGGACATCGCACGCACCGCGCAGGAACTGGCCGACGTCGCCGTCCCCCGGCTCGCGGACTTCGTAGCCGTCGACCTGCTCGACCTGCCCCAGCACGGCGACCAGCCACGCTCCGCCCCTCCGACAGGGCCCATCACCATGTGCCGCACAGCTGTGCGGTCGGTCCTCGAAGGGACCCCGGAGTCCCTGGCCGCAGTGGGCGAGACGACCACCTACCCGACGCTCTCACCTGTGGCCGAGTGCCTGGCACAAAGCCGTGGCGCCCTGTACGAGGTGACCGACCCCGCCATCGCCCGGTGGGCGGCCCAGGACCCCGGAGCCGCCTGGATCCGCGAGCTGGGCACACACTCGGTGATGGTGGTGCCGATGCGCGCCCGCGGCATCACGCTCGGCGTGGCCTTCTTCGGCCGTCACCAGCGCCGGGAGCCCTTCGAAGCGGACAACCTGCTGCTGGCCGAGGAGCTCACGGCCAGAGCCGCCATCAGCATCCACAACGCCCGCCGGTACACCCGCGAGCGCACCACCACCATGACCCTGCAGCGCAGCCTGCTCCCCCATACGCTGCCCGATCAGGCGGCACTCGAGATCGCCTCCCGCTACCTGCCCGCCGGCACCCAGGCCGGCGTGGGCGGCGACTGGTTCGACGTGATCCCGCTGTCCGGTGCGCGGGTCGCCCTCGTCGTGGGCGATGTTGTGGGCCACGGCATCCGCGCCTCCGCCACCATGGGCCGACTGCGCACCGCGGTGCGCACCCTGGCCGACGTCGAGCTGCCGCCCGACGAGCTGCTCACCCACCTCGACGACCTCGTCATCCACCTGTCCGCCGACGAGGGCGACACGGAAGGCGCCGCCGAAACCGCCGGAGGTATCGGCACCACCTGCCTGTACGCGGTCTACGACCCGGTCTCCCGCCGCTGCACCCTCGCCCGGGCCGGCCACCCCCCGCCCGCCGTGGTCACCCCGGACGGCGCCGTCTACTTCCTCGACGTCCCGGCCGGCCCGCCGCTCGGCCTGGGCGGCCTGCCCTTCGAGACCATGGAGACCGAACTGCCCGAGGGCAGCCTCATCGCCCTTTACACCGACGGTCTGCTCGAACCCCGCCACCACGACATCGACGAGGCCCTGGACAAGATGTTCGCAGCCCTCGCTCACCCCGCCCCGACGCTGGACACGGTCTGCGACAGGGTCCTGACGGCCATGCTGACCCACCGCCCCGATGACGACATCGCCCTGCTCATCGCCCGCACCCGGGTCCTCCACGCCGACCGGGTCGCCGCCTGGGACCTGGCCTCCGACCCCGCCATCGTCGCCCAGGCCCGCAAGAACGCCACTGACCAACTTGCTGCCTGGGGACTGGACGACGCCGTCTTCATCACCGAACTGATGGTCAGCGAACTGGTCACCAATGCCATCCGTTACGGCCGGCCGCCCATCCAGCTACGGCTGATCCACGAGGACAGCACCCTGATCTGCGAGGTCTTCGACTCGAGCAACACCGCACCGCACCTGCGGCGTGCCCGGACCTTCGACGAAGGAGGGCGGGGCTTGCTGCTGGTCGCCCAGCTCGCCCAGCGCTGGGGCACCCGGCATCTCCCCATCGGCAAGACCATCTGGGCGGAGCAGTCCCTTTCCGGGGGCTGAGGACCATCCAGGCCTCCATCGTGCGCGGGGCCTTCCCCGCAAACTGACCGTCAGCTCGGCCCAAAGTGATGCGGCGCGGGTGGGGGACGGCGGACCTCGGCTCCGGCGCATTCGCAGCCTGCCCCGTGGGCGGGGTGCGGGAGGCCACCGGGCGGCACGTCGCTTCAGGCGCGGGGGTGGTCCGGTCCGACGCGAGCCAGAGCGTGTGGGACGGAGGCTGGCCGACTGCGCGGATGACCGGGTGGTGGACCGGCCGCCGCACGATCAGTCGGCATCCGCAGCGGCAGGACCCGCGTGAGCGGGCCCGGTCGTCGGCTCTTCGGTCTGCGTCCAGTAGTGGCGGTGCATCAGGAGGGGGAGTCCTTTCCCATCAGCGCGGTCCAGTCGCCGGCGAGGTACTGCCGTTTCCAGGTGTCGATCTCGTGTGCCGACATCGTGTATTTCTTGGCGGCCTCGGCGCTTGTCGTGGGTCCGTGCAGTACGACCATCACGATCCTTACCTTGTCAGCCAGCGTGAGCTTTTCCTTCGGCTTGTCCGGCAGGTCCTCGAACCGGGTACAGCCGTGCGCGCCGGGCTTGCCGGGCTCCCCCGACTGACCGGGGCCGCCGCCCTTGCCACTGTCACCGCCCTTGCCGCCATCACCGCCGTTACCGCAGTCGCCGCCGTTACCGCCGCCACCGCCGCTACCGAAGTCCGCGCGGCCAAGGAGGTCAGCGACCTTGGCCACGTGGCTGGGGCCTGCCGCGGCATTGTGCGGCGCCTGTGCGGCGCAGGCGATGCCGACGGCGAAAGCCAATGAGGCTGGCGCCAGGATGAAGCGATGTTGCCTTCTGGACATGGGGTTTCTCCGTTTCCCTCATATATGGCGTGGCGCCTGGAGGTGCTGTGCGTCCGGCCGCCGTGTCTTCGGCGGCCGGGGCCCGGCGCGGTGGCCGGTGGGGGTGGGCCGTCGCGGCCCGGACGGGGTGAGCCGTCCGGGCCGCCGGATGTGCCAGTCGGAAGAAGCTGCCGCCTTAGACGGCGTCGCCGCCTGCGCCGCCAGCGCCGCCCACGACACCACCCGCGCCGCCAGTACCACCAGCGCCGCCCTGGGTGCCGCCCGTGCCGCCCGTGCCGCCGGTGCCGCCCACGACACCACCGGCCCCGCCCGTGCCGCCGGCGCCGCCCGTGTCGGCGCCCTTGCCGCCCGTGCCGCCGGCGCCGCCCAGGACACCGCCCGCGCCGCCGTCGCCGCCCTTGCCTCCCGTCTTCTTCGTGTCGTCCTTCTTCGTGTCGTCCTTCTTGTTGTCGTCCTTCTTGTTGTCGTCCTTCTTGTTGTCGTGCTTGTTGTCGTGCTTGTTGTCGTGCTTGCCGTCCTTCTTGTTGTCGTGCTTGTTGTCGTGCTTGTTGTCGTGCTTGTCCACATGGGCGACGAGGCTCACCGCCGGCGAGGCCGGCATCGGGGCCGCCATCGCGGAGGAGGCCGGCATGATGGCGACCCCGGCCATGAAAACGCCAGAGGCGAAAAACGTGGCAAAGCGCAGGCCCCGACGCTGGGGACGGACATCGCTGTGGGTGTGAACGTTGCGAGTCATGATTTTCTCCTACTGATACAGAGGGATTCTTTTTAAAGGGGAAGATCCTCGGTAAGGATTTCCGCCTTACCGCGCTGCCTCGTTTTCCGTTCCGGTGAGGCCGCTCTTCAAGTAGGCCCGAGCGGCGCAGCGCGGTCACGTTCCTATAAGTCGTGGCTTGACGCGGCCGTAAGCGTCGGGTAAAGCACGCAAAAGGCGCCGCTGGACAGCGGCCGAGCCACTTTCCGGCCCCGCGACGGCCTGCCCCCGGGCAACACGCGCACCGTGACAGCCCACCCGCGCGGCGAGGCCCACCGACAGCCGCATCCGTATGACGGCACACCACCGCTCACCTCGGCGGTCCGCGAGCGCCGCGGCCGCGCCCTGCAATGCCGCACGCAGCCACCCCGCTCGGCGCGAGCACCACACGATGCACACAGCAGCTCCTGCCGTGCGGGCACCTGCGCCATGCTCCAACTGCCCTCCACCTGCGACGGTTTCACGCAGCCGAGCTTCGAGGACGGGAGGGTTCTGACACCGCGTCACAAGCGGGGCCGCCCGTCTATCGCCGCGCCCTATCTGCACCCATCCGCAGCGCGAGGACGAGGCCACGGGCATCGGCCGCCCAGGCCTGAACTGCTCCCGGCCATGGCATCGCCGGCGAAGTGCCTAACTGCGGCAGCCTTGCCTGTACCTCGGCGTCGGTTTGGTGCCGCTTGTGGTCCGCGCAGCCGATGGCGCGGCCGGCGTCGTCGGCGTGGATGCAGTGGTCCTGTTTTGTCGCGGCCACGTTGCAGACGCCGGCGAGCGCCGACAGCACGTCGCCCTCGCCGAGGACCAGCGCCCCGCCCGTGCGGTCGTCAACGCGGCCAGTGCTTTTTACGGGCAATTACCCGATGTCTTCGACTGCGTCAAGCCACGACTTGTCGGAGCGTGACCAGGCTGCGCCGCTCGGGCCTACTGGAAGTGCGGGCCCGCCGGAAAGGAAACGGGCGGCACATCCGTGCTACCTACCGGATTCCCCGGCCACACGTCATGAATCCGCCCAGAGAAACCGAGTTCTTGCTCATTCCCACATTGGTGAGAGCACGCAAAAGAGGGACATAGATTTTTATGAATGACACCATCTGGACGCGTCGTCTGGCCGTTGTCGCCACCTCCGCCCTCCTGGGCGTCGGCGGCGTCCTGATACCGGCTTCCGCAGCGTTTGCAGCGCCGACAGCGCAAAGCGTGGCGAAATCGGCAGTCACCACAGACCGCAAGGACCAAAAGAAGAAAAAAGACCACAAGGATAAAAAGGATCACAAGAAGGACCACAAGGTTCACGACGGTCACGACGATCTTTGCAGTCCCGGTGATGGCGGAAACGGCGGCAACGGCGGCAACGGCACCGGTACCGACGGCACTGTCTGTACGCCGCCGGGCGGTGCCGGCGCTGGAGGCGCCGGCGGTCGCGGCGGTAACGGCCGCTGCGGCGGCAACAGCGGCAAGGCCGGCCGTGGAGGCGCCGGCAGCGGCGGCAAGGGCGGCCCCCCGTGTCCCGACGCGCCCAAGCCGCCTGAGCCCCCCAAGGACGACACCGGTAGCTCCTCAGCTCAGGACGCGCCCAAGCCGCCCGCGCCGCCCGAGCCGCCCAAGGACGACACCGGTAGCTCCTCAGCTCAGGACGCGCCCAAGCCGGCCGGGGACGTCATCGTCAAGTGACGTGGGAAGACACCTGAGGTAGATGGCGTACCAAGGCTTGTGAAGCGCTCGGGTTCGTGCCTCACCGCGCCTGCGGTGGGGCACGAACCTGTACGCCTTCCGCCCCGGCCACGAGCAAACCGCCAAGTTCGCTGACCGCACAGAAGCTCAGCTGGCACACGCGCGCCGCACCGACCCCGGCACAGGGCACAAACGAGGCCCCGGGCGGCGCGTGGCAGTGCGCCACCCTCAAGGCGCCGCTGGACGACGCCAAGCCGGACGGCCAGACGATCAACGTCACGCTGATCCGCACCAAGGTCATGGACCAGGACCAGCGCATCGGCTCGCTGCTATTCAACTTCGGCGGCCCCGGCGCCTCCGGCGTCTCATACTCCCCAGCCTCGGCAAGGAATTCCAGACGCTGAACTCGCGCTATGACCTGGTCAGCTTCGACCCGCGCGGCGTCGGCGAGAGCTCGGGCGTGACCTGCCTCAGCGACAAGGAGATCGACGCCTACTACGCGGGTGACGGCTCGCCAAACGACGCCACCAGGCTGAAGGACGCGGCCGATTTCGACAAGAAGTACATCCAGGGCTGCGAGCGGAACTCCGGCAAGGTCCTTTCGCACGTCGACATCGTGAGCGCCGCGCGTGACATGGACCTCATGCGTGAGGTCCTCGGCGGCAAGAAGCTGTACTACTTCGGCATGTCGTACGGCACCGAGCTGGGCGGCTGTACGCCCACCTCTTCCCCAAGAACGTGGGCCGTGCAGTCCTGGACGCCGTGGTCGACCGGAGAAGTGCATACCGGCAGGGCAACACGACGAGACCCAGCATGCTCCGCCGGACAGAACCTAACCGGGCGGACGGCCAAAGACCGGCCGGGCCCAGACAGGCGGATCCGGGGCCGGCCCGGGGTGCTGCGCGGCTTCGACAACCCCGGGGTCCACCTGTGTCGGCGGATGCGCACCCTTGCCGACGCCGCTCGCAGTGGCACGCAGAGCCGCCACGAACTCCAGGCAGGAGCCGTAACGGTCCTCGGGAGTCTTCGCCAGGGCCTTTGCCAGAACGTCGTCCATCGCCGACGGGATCCCAGGCCGTTTCTCGCTCAGGGCAGGTGGCTGATCGTACTGATGCGCCCACAGCAGCGCCATGTCCTCATCCCGCTGGAAAGGCGGCCCACCCGCGAGGGTTTCGTAGACAACGCAGGCAAGGCTATACAGATCGCACCTGCCATCCACCGGGCGTCCTGAAATCTGCTCCGGTGCCACATAGTCGAGCGTGCCGACGAACTCGCCCACCTCAGTGAACCCGGTCAGCGACAGCGACTTCTTCGTCAGCCCGAAATCCGTGAGATAGACATGCTCAGGGTGATCACTGTCAGTGCCCCCGGCAACCAGAATATTGCCGGGCTTGACATCCCGGTGCACCAAATCATGCTCATGGGCCGCATCAAGTGCCGACGCCACCTGAGCGGCGATACGCAGCGCAGTCGCAACCGGCAACGGACCGTCCCGGTCGAGCAAAGCCCGGAGGTCCAGCCCCGAGACATAACGCATGGCGATATACAAGACACCATCCATCTCGCCGGCCTCAAAGATCGGCACAATATGAGGATGGTCGATCGCAGCAGCCACACGCGACTCGTGCGTGAAACGGCGACGGAAGGTGTCATTGCGGGCCAGCTCCGGGGCAAGCAGCTTCAGCGCAACCGTGCGGTCCAGACGCAAATCCCTTGCACAGTACACAACGGCCATTCCCCCGCGACCGATCTCACGCTCCACCCGGTAACCCGCAATCTGCGCCCCGATCAGACCCGAAGCCCGACCCGAATACAGACCCGTCCCATCCGACGCCGCACCCATTACACGCCATCACCCAACCGTGCGACAGCCGCGAGACAGATACACGGAACACCAGCTGGGTCACCGAAGCAGACGCCCCTGACCAGCCCGATACCCCACACACCCACCCCGCGGTACCGGCTCGGACCCATCACCACGGAACCGGAACCGGCCTCGAAGACAAGTCCCGGCGCAGCCGAACCGACAGGCCGCTCACTCATACCAAAATTCTATCCAGTTATCCACACAACTGCTTGATTAAAATCAACCCCGATCTCACAGCCGGCCCACCCACCACGCCCCGGACACCCCTCTGCCGAAAGACCAGCACGGCCGCTGACGGGCGCCCTACGGGCCGACCCGCATCCAGGTCCTCTCTTACGAATCACCGCGCGGCACGTTTTACCCTGCGCGTCGGTCAACGGCACGACCGGGCCAACTTTCTGATGATCCGAAAGAAATGGCCCAGCCATTGTCCTGGTGCATTGGGGCGAACTACATTCCGAAGCCCGAGCCGTGATATCCGACCCGACATCCCTTGTGCTGATCTTTGTCCGTCACATCCGGCACACACTGAGGGGGCCTCCGCCATAGGGCCCTGTCCGCCTTGAGCAGTGAAAGGTGCATGTTCGTGATTCGAGGAACATAGAGGCCGAACCAAGGAAAGCGGCGGCTGTGTGCGCTTTCCGCGCTGGGCGCGGTGGGTATCGTCGCAGGGCTCGCTTCCTGCCGGCGTCACCGGCCGGTGCCGTCCCGGCCGCTGCGGCGGCTGTCGCGCAGAAGCACCCCGATGGGAATCCCGTTGCGTGCGACGGGCAGGTCTACGTCTCGTTCGGTGACCCGGACCAGCTCTACACCGCCGACAGAGGGCCTGGAGTCGTCGCGCTTGAGTGCGTCGCGCGGCTCCGCTGAAGGCACCTGGTGATCAATAGCGCCACCTTCGAGACAGCTTCGCCCCATCGTTGGCTAAAAGCCGACCGACACGCAACGCCGCCACAAGCCCGGCCGTCCTACCGCAAGTACTTGTACTCAGCTCTTAGTTGGAGGTAGGCATGCGAAGGTTGACGACAGCGGCCGCGGCGCTCGCGCTGGCGGGCGCCGGGCTGGTGGCCACTGCCGGGGTGGCCGGCGCCGCGACCGGCCAGGTGGGGAAGGCCGCCTCGGCCACCGCCTGCTCGACCGTCTGGGGCAGCGGCGGCAAATCGGCCACGGACTCGGACTCCAGGCCGCTGAAGAACATCAAGACCAGCCAGAACACATGCTACGACCGCATGGTCTTCGACATCAGTGGTGCGACAGGCAAACTCGGCTACCACGTCGGTTACGTCGACAAGTTCCACCAGGACGGCTCTGGTGAGCAGATACCGGTCAACGGCGGCGCCATTCTGCAGGTCTATGTGTCCGCGCCGAGCTACGACCCGGCGACCGGCAGGCAGACCTACGCCGGGAAGGCTGGGCAGCCGCTGCCGGGTGTGAACATCACCGGATACAAGACGTTCAAGGACACCAAGTTCGGGGCGAGCTTCGAGGGGCAGACCCAGGTCGGCCTGGGCGTTCGCGCCAAGCTGCCGTTCCGGGTGCTCCAGTCCGGCGACCAGCTGATCGTGGACGTCGCGCACACCTGGTGACCCCGCGCAAGGCCAAGGGCTGCCAGGCCGCACCGCTGGTGCGGCCTGGCAGCCCGGCTCTGAGCAGGCCGTGGTAAGCACGGGGAGAGGCGGAGAAGATCGCCGTCGAAGCCGGCATCGGTGACCAACCGCAGCAAGTTGCTCGAGCGCCAGACGCTCGGCAGCGCAGGCTTCCAACTCTTGCGGAGACGAGTCCTGTTGTTGTGACGGACAGGTGCGGCCCCACAGAAGTTGAGCCGGAGCCCGATAACGAGCAGCACTTCGACAGCGGTTCGGGAGGCAGTCGAGCGCCGGCGGACGATGCAGATGTTGACGAGTTACGACAGCACTGAGTAATCCTGGCGGCCAGGGCAGGCGGCTTGTAGGAGGCAGACGCTGCGCATCGGGCCTGGGAGCCCGGAAACGTATCCAGGCTCCCAGGAAGGCTCAGGCGGGTAGAGAGGTCAGCCAGTCGGTCAGGAGCCGGTTGATCTCGGCGGGGCGCTCTTGCTGGATCCAGTGGCCGCAGCCGTCGAGGATGTGGGAGGAGACCAGGCCGGGCAGCGTGACGGGGTATGCCTTGATCGCGTCGGCCAGCCAGGTGGTGGAGGCGTCCAAACTGCCGCCGATGAACAGGGACGGCTGGGTGATGGGCGCGCCGTCGAAGTCGGCGAGGTCTTCCCAGTCCCGGTCCATGTTCCGGTAGCGGTTGAGTGCGCCGCTCATGCCGGTTCGCTCGAACTCCCCGGCATAGACATCGAGGTCGTCCTCGCCGAGCCAGGCGGGCCGCCGGCCGACGGGGAACCGGTCGCGCAGCGTCCCGCCCCGACTGACGAAGTGCGGGCCGGGTGCGTCAGGGGCGGGCATGGCGTCGGCGGACAGGGCGGCGTAGAAGCCCGCGAGCCAGCCGCGGACGTCGGGCTCGATCTCACCCTCGGCCCGACCGGGCTCCTGGAAGTAGGAGACGTAGAACTCCTCGTCCCCGCCCATCTGCGCGAAGACCTCGCTGGGCCTCGGTCCGCCGCGCGGGGTGTACGGAACACTGAGCAGCCCTACTGCGCGGAAGATGTCCGGTCTGGCCAGGGCGGAGTTGGCGGCGATGGTCGCCCCCCAGTCGTGGCCGACGATCACTGCGAACTGTTCGCCCAGGGCGTGCACGACTGCGGCGTTGTCCTCCACCAGGTTGAGCATCCGGTACGCGTCTGTGTCGCCGGGCTTGGAGGAACGGCCGTAACCGCGGACATCGATGGCGACCACGCGGTACCCGGCTGCGGCCAGCTCAGGCAGCTGGTGGCGCCAGGAGTACCAAGATTCCGGGAAGCCGTGCACGAGCAGCACCAGCGGCCCGGTGCCCTGTTCCACCAGGTGGATCCGGCCTGTGGGCGAGGAGACCAACCGGTGAGTGACGTCCGTGGCTTGCTGTGGCATTAATCCTCCGGGTCTCTCGATCTGCAATGCGCGCCGAGCCCGTGCCGGCCCGCCGTTCAACGCTTCAATACCGATCATGTGGCGAACGGTGCGGGACCAGCGAGTCTTCTTGCCGCTTCAGCAACACGGCTCTGGACGGTCCTGTCTCACGCGTTCCGACGTTCCTGCCCGCGCCAAAAGCACGACGGCCGGACAGGTGCCTCCCGATCTCGGGTTCTGGCTCAGCTTCCGTGGGGCGGCCAGGCTCAGTTCGCGAGGATGCCGGCCGATCATGAATCGGCTGGCGGGTGAGTCCCGCCCTTGGAGGGTGACCGGATGGACTGCACCTTCTGTCGCCTGATCCTCGACGACACTGCTCGCTGGGTGAGCTGCGGCCCCGTGGCCTCGGCGTTCGCTCCACCGAACCCACTCGCGCCAGGGCACACCCTGGTGACTGCGACCTCGCACTACGGCGACATCTTCGGCACTCCGGCGGGGGTCCTGGCCGACACCATGGCGATGGTCCAGCGCCTCGCCGGGAAGATGCGGACCGAGTTGCAGGCCGGAGGTGTCAACATCCTCAGCGCCAACGGCCCCGGCTCGGAGCAGTCGGTACCTCATCTGCCCTTCCATGTGATTCCCCGCTGGTCAGATGACGGATTCTCAACCTGGCCGACGCAGCAGTCCCAGCACCGGATGGCAGACGACCCGTTCACACAACCGACGCCATGAGGCCTTGAACAGAACCAGCCGCTTGGGCCGGCGCCACCGGCAGCGACTTGTTCCAGCGTCCCTTGCACTCGATGATCCGCTTGGCTTCAGTGAAACGCCCACGGGTTGGGCGGCGTGCGCCCGCCGCATCGGCCAGACGCCCGTACCGTCAACGTCCACCACCTCGTGACACCGAGGGCACCGTGGAAGCCCACCATCGCTGCTCTGCTGGAGCGCAAGAGAGCGATCAACGACGCCGTGCCGCGCTCCGTCGAGAGCGCGCTCGGCGATCTCGACGGCAGCGAGCTCGCCGCCCTCCTCGCCTTGGCAGGTGCGCGATGACGTCCAGCGGATTGTTCTCGGGCAGGACCGGGACCCGTTTTGCCCGCCCAAGTTCCGTCCTGCCCGCGTTCGTCCGGCCCAGATTCGCCCGGCCCGGGTCCATCCGGGCCGCCCAGGTCCGCCCACCTCAGGTCCGTCCGTCCCCCGGCCCCTCCGCCTCGTCCGCCTCGGACTCATCCGTCGCAGGACCGCCCGCTCTGGGCGCCCCCGCCCGCAGCCCGTCCATCACGAGGTCCAGCAGACGCATCGCACGCGGCTGCCAGTCGCTGTGCGGGTCGATCTGCCAGAGCCCGGCAATGGCGAGCACGAAGTCGTCGGGGGTCAGCCCGGGGCGGATGGTGCCGGCCTCCTCGTTCGCGTTCAGCAGGAGCGTGACCGCCTGGGTCACCGGGCCGTGGCCCAGCTGGGCCAGGCTGCCGTACTTGCTGGTGGTCTTGCGCAGCGCATCGGCCAGGCCGGCCTTGGCCATGGCGTACTGGGCCAGGCGGTCCATCCACTCCCTCAGGGCCTGGTCAGGTGCGCGGGTCCGGAGCAGCTGGGAAGCGGCGTCGGCGACCTGCTGCATCTCGTAGCGGTAGACCTCCAGGACGAGGGCCTCGCGGTTGGGGAAGTTCCGGTAGAACGTCCCCTGCCCGACGCCCGCCTTCTTCGCGATCGCGCTCAGCGGGGCGTCCGCAGCCCGTGTCAGCTCGGCCAGCGCGACTTCCAGGATGCGCTCGCGATTCCGTTGCGCGTCCGAGCGCAGAGTCGCGCTCTCCTCTTCCTGCACTCGTCCTCCTTTCGGAATCACAGCCAAGCCCGGCCTTGCTAACCGGACAGCTGTCCGCTAGGTTCGATGACTACCGGACAGCTGTCCGTTTAGGTCCACCATAGCGGCAGATCCGGCCAGTGCGGCCGGGTGCCCATCGTCACTGGTTCATTTCACCCGCATCGCCCTCTCCCTCCCGGGCTCTCTGCCGGGATCGTCTCGTTCGACGCGCATCAGCAATGCGAAAGAAGGCTGATCATGGCCCCATCGACGTCCAGCGCCATCACCCTGAACATCAATGGCGAGAAGTACACGCTGCCCGTCGACCATCGCACCACCCTGCTCGACGCCCTGCGCGAGCATCTCGATCTGACCGGCACCAAGAAGGGCTGTGACCAGGGCCAATGCGGCGCCTGTACGGTGCTGATCGATGGGCGCCGCGCCGTTTCCTGCCTTCAGCTCGCGGTCGCGGCCGAGGGGCGCGCGATCACCACCATCGAAGGCGTGGCCGATGGCGAGCGGCTGCATCCGGTGCAGCAGGCCTTTCTCGATCTCGACGGCTATCAGTGCGGTTACTGCACACCGGGGCAGATCTGTTCGGCCATCGCCGTGATCGAGGAACACGCGGCGGGCTGGCCGAGCGCCGTGACCGACGATGTCCGGCCCGAAGCGGGAGTGCCTGCGCTCACCGCCGAAGAGATCCGCGAGCGGATGAGCGGCAACCTGTGCCGCTGTGGCGCCTATGTGTCGATCGTGCAGGCGGTCGCGCGAGCGGCAGAGGCCGCCGACGCCGAGGTCAAGGAGGCGGCGGCATGAGGGAATTCGGCTACGAACGCGCCTTCGACATCTCCGGAGCGGTCGCCCTGCTCGGCGCCGACCCCGACGCCCGCTTCCTCGGCGGCGGCACCAACCTCGTCGACCTGATGAAGGCCGGCGTGGAAAGGCCCTCGCTGCTCATCGACGTGACCGAACTACCTCTCGACGGAGTCGAGTTCACACAGGACGGTGGGCTGCGCATCGGCGCGACCGTCACCAACAGCGATCTCGCGGCCCACCCCGAAGTACGGCGTCGCTACCCGGCGTTGACGCAGGCCGTCCTGGCCGGGGCCTCGGGACAGCTGCGCAACATGGCCACGGTCGGCGGGAATCTGCTCCAACGGACACGCTGCGGCTACTTAACCGACCTCAGCAAACCGTGCAACAAGCGTGTCCCCGGCAGCGGTTGCCCCGCCCTCACGGGCGAGCACCACAACCACGCGATCCTCGGTGCCTCCGAGCACTGCGTCGCCACCCATCCCTCGGACATGGCGGTCGCGCTCGCCGCCTTCGACGCCGTCATCTCGTACGAAACGGCGGACGGGGCGGCCGAGTTGCCGATTGCCCAGTTCTATCGGCCCGTGGGCGACACCCCGCACATCGAGACCGCCCTTCCGCCCGGCGCGCTGATCACCGGCGTCACGCTGCCGCCGGCCCCGGTCGCCGCCCACTCGCGGTACCGGAAGGTGCGCGAACGCGCCTCGTACGCGTTCGCGATCGGCTCGATCGCCGCCGCGCTCGACGTCCAGGACGATGTCGTACGCGAAGTGCGCCTCGCGTTCGGGGCGGTCGCGTCCCGGCCGTGGCGGGCCCGTGCGGCCGAGCGGGTGCTGATCGGCGGCCCGGCGAGCGCGGAGGCGTTCGCCGCCGCGGCGGATGCCGAACTGGCGGCCGCCGAGGCGCTTCCCGAGAACGGATACAAGGTGACGCTGATACGCAACCTCGTCGTGGCCGTGCTGACCGAACTCACCGAGGAGGCGACCCGATGACGACGCCGACCACGACGACCAAAATCGCCGCCGTGACGGGAGCCGTCGGCTCCGCCCACGCCCGGGTGGAGGGCCGCGACAAGGTCACCGGGGCGGCCCGCTACGCCGGAGAGATACCCTTCGCCGAACTCGCCCACGGCTGGCTGGTGTTGTCGACCGTGGCCCGTGGCCGTATCCGCTCCGTGGCGGACGCCCCCGTCCTGGCCATGCCCGGCGTCCTCACCGTGCTGCACCACCAGAACGCGCCGCGCGTCGACACCGATTACGTAGGCATGCTGGGGCGGCCGAACCCGGTCCTCGGGATCTTCCAGCACGACCGGGTGCCCTTCGTGGGCTGGCCGGTGGCGTTGGTCGTGGCCGAGACGTCCGAGCAGGCCAGGGAAGCCGCCGAGGCGCTGGCGATCCGATACGACGAGGAGCCGCACGACGTCACGTTCTTCGCCGGACGTTCCGGTGCGTACACGCCGGAGAACAATCCGATGGTCCAGGCCGAGACGGAGAAGGGGGACGTAGAGGCCCAACTCGACGCTTCCGCCGTCGTCGTGGACGAGGAGTACACCACACCGGAGGAGCACCACAACGCGATGGAGCCGCATGCGGCGACGGCTCGCTGGGACGGCGGCCGGCTCGACGTCGTCGACTCCAACCAGGGCAGCACCTGGGTGGCGAGCGAACTCGCGCAGCTCTTCTCCCTCGATCCGGCCTCCGTACGGGTGCGGTCCGAACACGTCGGCGGCGGCTTCGGATCGAAGGGCCTGAGCCCGCACCAAGTGGCCGCCGTGATGGCCACGACCGTCCTCCATCGCCCGGTCCGCGTCGTACTGACCCGCCGTCAAATGTTCTCCCTCGTCGGCTTCCGCAGCCCCACGGCGCAGCGGATCAGGCTCGGCGCCGACGCCGACGGCCGGCTGCGCGCGCTCGACCACCAGGCGCAGAGTCTTACGTCGACCGTGCATGAATTCGTCGAGACGAGCGCCGCGATGGGCCGCGTGATGTACGACGCCGACGCGCATCACACCCTTCACCGGCTCGTACGGCTCGACGTGCCGACCCCGGCCTGGATGCGCGCACCGGGCGAGGCACCGGGATCCTTCGCCCTCGAATCCGCCCTCGACGAACTGGCCGAGAAGTGCGGCATGGACCCGATCGAGCTGCGCGCACGCAACGAACCCCAGACGGGTCCCGTGTCCGGGCTGCCGTTCAGCAGCCGCAATGTGCTCGCCTGCTTCGAGGAGGGCGCTCGCAGGTTCGGCTGGGCGGACCGGGACCCGCGTCCCGGGCTGCGCCGTGAGGGGCGCTGGCTGCTCGGGACCGGGACGGCGGCGGCCACCTACCCCTCAGGAGTCGGCCCGTCCACGGCGGCCGTGACCGCGGAGTCGGACGGAACCTTCACCGTGCGGATCAACGCGGCGGACATCGGGACCGGGGCACGGACCGCGATGACCTTGGTCGCCGCGGACGCGCTGGAGGTGGATCCGGACCGTATCCGTGTGCGCATCGCGGACAGCGACCTCGGCCCGGCGATGTTCGCCGGCGGCTCGATGGGCACCCGCTCCTGGGCGTGGGCGGTGACGGTCGCGGCGGACGAACTGCGGGAGCAACTGGCCGTGGGCGGCGGCATTCCGCCGGAGGGGATCACCGCCCGGTCGAACACCGCCGAGGCCATCGGCGCCCTCCCGCAGAAGGAAC
Organism: Streptomyces sp. NPDC048479; assembly: GCF_040651435.1. NCBI lineage: Bacteria > Bacillati > Actinomycetota > Actinomycetes > Kitasatosporales > Streptomycetaceae > Streptomyces > Streptomyces sp. NPDC048479. The sequence continues at coordinate 200,959 of NZ_JBEZKA010000015.1, read as the reverse complement.
GGCACTCCTTCGGAGCACACTTCGCCGAGGCCGCGGTGGATGTCACCACCGGTGAGGTGCGCGTGCGACGGCTACTCGGCATCTACGCCGCGGGCACCATCGTCAACCCGCTCACCGCCCGCAGCCAGTTCATCGGCGGAATGACCTGGGGGCTGTCCATGGCCCTCCACGAGGAGGCGATCAGAGACCAGGCCTCCGGCGGCCACGTCGGCGCCGACCTCGCCGGCTATCACTTCGCCGCGCACGCCGACGTGCCGCTCATCGAGGCGGACTGGGTGGACGACCCCGCCCCGGACGACCCGGTAGGGATCAAGGGCATCGGCGAGATCGGCGTCGTGGGCGTCGCCGCCGCGATAGCCAACGCGGTGTGGCACGCGACCGGCGTACGCCACCGGGACCTGCCGATCCGTCCGGACCGCGTCCTGCGGGCGGCGGACGAAGCCCGGCGTCGGGCGGCGGAGGGAGCCCGGAGTGCTTGACATCGCGGAGGAGTTGAATCGCTGGTTCGAGGAGGGCCGGGACTTCGCCGTCGCCACCGTCGTGGCCGCCCGCGGCAGCGCGCCGCGCGGTCCCGGCGCCGCCCTGGCCGTCGACAGTCACGGCACCGCCATCGGTTCCGTCTCCGGCGGTTGCGTGGAAGGGGCGGTGTACGACCTCTGCGTCCAGGCGCTCCAGGACGGTCGGACAGTGCGCGAACGGTTCGGATACAGCGACGAGGACGCCTTCGCGGTGGGACTCACCTGCGGCGGCGTCATCGAAGTCCTGGTCACGGCGGTGCGCGCGGACGCGCCGGTGTTCCAGGCAGGGGTGGCGGCCGCGGACCGAGGAGAGGCAGCGGCACTCGCCCGGGTGGCTCGGGGCCCGGGCGAACTGCTCGGCAGGGCGCTGCTCGTCCACCCCGACGGATCGTACGAAGGCAGCCTCGACGGACAACCGGAACTGGATCGGACGGCGGCGGCGGAGGCCCGCGCGATGCTGGACACCGGCCGCACGGGCACCCTCGAGATCGCGGAGGACGGGTCGCGCTGCCCGGGCGGCGTGACGCTGTTCGTGGAGTCGAAGGTGCCGCCGCCCCGGATGATCGTCTTCGGCGCCGTGGACTTCGCGACGGCGCTCGTACGGGCGGGCAAGTTCCTCGGCTACCACGTGACCGTGTGCGACGCCCGGCCGGTCTTCTCCACCCGCGTCCGGTTCCCCGCTGCCGACGACGTCGTGGTCGACTGGCCGCACCGCTACCTCCGGCGCACCGCGACCGACGAACGAACCGTCCTGTGCGTGCTCACCCATGACGCCAAATTCGACGTTCCTCTGCTGGAGACGGCCCTGCGACTGCCAGTCGCGTTCGTCGGCGCGATGGGCTCTCGCCGCACCCACGAGGACCGCAACCGGCGCCTGCGCGAAGTCGGCGTCACCGACCGCGAGTTGGCCCGCCTACGCTCCCCGATCGGCCTCGACCTCGGCGCCCGCACCCCCGAGGAGACCGCCCTGTCCATCGCGGCGGAGATCGTCGCGGCGCGGCGGGGCGGGACGGGGGTTCCGCTGACCGGTTCGGGGACTCCCATTCACCATGACGTGGCCGGGAGGGAGGAGGGCGAGGCCCGCTCCCGAGCCGCGGCGTGACCCGGCTCGGCTGCAAGGCCATGAAGGCCGGGGCGTCGCCGTGCAGGACGACCGGGAGCCCGAAGGCGTCGCGGAGTCCGAGAAACCGTGGTCGGCCTCGCCCTGCTCAGGGCCGCTGAGGTCCACGTCATGGGTGGCCGAGAGGCAGCTCGGACCCCCTCGGGCGGTCAGGAACCCGGAGCCGAGTCCGCCGGCCAGCCACGCAGCATGGGCCGTGACTCGTCCTGGCCGCCGCGCAGCAGCTGCAGCCCGCTGTGGCAAATGCCGGGGCGTCTCGGCCCGACGGCGACGTACAGGATCGCGATGCAGCGCGGCCCAGCCGCGTGTGCGGCGGCGGCACCCGGGGCGGCGTCCTCAGGGCCACGCAGTCGGCCGCGGACACTCGCCGGCGGCGCCGCCTCCAGGAGTCCGAGACGGCCTGCGAGATCGCGGCAACGCTCGAGGAGCTTGTCACAGCTGAGTGGCGAGCACTCCATGCCAGAGCAGCCACGATGCTTCAGACGGCCGCAGCACCCTGCGGCGGCCGGAGGCCGCTACGCGGGGCCCTCTCGGGCAGCCGAGTCGCCGGCTGCCGGGCTCGCGACTGCCATAGCTGCGGGAGCAGCCCCTAGCGGAGACGATGGGGGGAGGCAGGGCCACGCAAGCCGAGCCGCGGGCTCGGGTAGCGCCCTGACACCGCTGGGTGGCGGCGTGTGCAGTGAGGAGAGCCCGGGATGTGTGCAGCCGAGTCCCTGCGGAGCGGTCCCGACACGGCGGGCGTCGCTCCGACCGCGTCTGGTGGCCTCCTCGATGTGCTGAGCGTGGCGGCCGTTCTCCTTGACGCCGAGGGCAGGATCGATCTCTGGAGCCCGCAGGCGGAGGACCTGTTCGGCTACAGCGCCGCGGAGGCCCTCGGCGAGTTCGCGGGCCGCCTGCTGATCGATGAGGAGCACCTGGAGGCGGTGCTGGAGCTGTTCGCCCAGGTCATGGAGGGTGGTGGCAGCTGGGCCGGAGCCTTCCCCGTCCGGCACAAGGACGGCAGCACGCGGCTGGTGGAGTTCCGCAACATGCGGCTGCTGGACGACCAGGGGGACTACTACGCCCTGGGTCTGGCCGCGGATCAGGCAACGCTACGGCAGGTCGAACGGGACCTGGCATTGTCCGCCCGACTGGTGTCGCAGTCGCCGATCGGACTGGGTGTACTGGACACTGACCTTCGGTACGTCTCGGTCAACCCGGCGGAGGAGCGGATGAACGGCGTGCCTGCCGCCGAGCATGTGGGCCGGCACGTCCATGAGGTGCTTCCCTTCTTGGACGAGTCCTTCGAAGCGACGATGCGCGCGGTTTTGGCTACTGGCACCCCGGTCGTGGACCAGTACACAGTCGGCCGCACCCCAGCCGACCCGGACAACGAGCATGCTTGGTCGATCTCTTTCCACCGGCTCGAAGCGCCCAACGGGAAGGTGCTGGGGGTGGTGACCTCCAGCGTGGACGTCACCGAGCGGCACCGTGCCGTCCAGGAACAACGCCGCACCGTGCTCACACTCCAGCGCAGCCTGCTACCCCGCTCGCCACCGCAGCGGCCGGGGCTGGCTGTCGCCTCCCGGTACCAGCCGGCCCTGGCGGCCAGCGAGATCGGCGGCGACTGGTTCGACGTCATTGCGCTCGGTGGCGACAAGACCGCCCTCGTTGTCGGTGATGTCATGGGCAGCGGCGTCAGCGCCGCCGCCAGCATGGGCCAGCTCCGCACCGCCACCCGCACCCTGGCCGGTCTCGACCTCGACCCCGCCCAGGTCCTCCAGCAACTCGACCACATCACCGAGGACCTGGAGCAGGACACGATCGCCACTTGCGTCTACGCCGTCTACGACCCGCACAGCGCGCAGTGCCGCATCTCCCTCGCCGGCCACCTGCCCCCAGCTCTCCTCCGCCTTGACGGAATGCACGAACTACTCAAGCTGCCCACCGGAACCCCGCTGGGTGTCGGCGACGTCGACTTCCGCACCACCACACTGGCCCTGCATCCGGGCGATCAGCTCGTCCTGTACACCGATGGGCTGGTCGAGAGGCGCGACCAGCCCATCGACGCATGCCTGGACACCCTGCTCGCCCTCCTGGATGACCCCCATCGCTCCTTGGACGCAACCTGCGAGCTGCTCCTGCACACCCTGCGCCACCCCGGCGACCACGACGACGTCGCGCTGCTCATCGCCCGAGTCCTACCCTCCGTGCTCAGCCGCGATGGCACACACCCGCCCGTGGCCTGAGAACGCCAAGCGAGCGTGCTTGCCCCAAGACCGGCAGCACGTGCGGCAAGTTCCACAGCGGCTGACCCCTTCCAGCCCTGTGCAGTCCCCAGGATCGCGCCACCGCGCTCGATCAACTCGTCGTCACCAGCGCGGACGGTGAACGTCTTCCCGTCCGCACCCGCAACCGCCACGACCCGCGCCGAACGGCCCAAGCAGCGGCAACACCTGCCCCACCTGCAGAACAGCCCTCACCCTGCACGACATAGCGGCGCGGGGGCAGAGGGCCGGGCAGAGATAGGCCTTCGTTTCGCCCCGAAGGTCGTCAGGTGGAGGGCCGCGGTGAGCGCGTTGCGCCTTTGGGAGGAGACCGCGCCGGGATGCGGCGCGCCTCACCCCGGAAAAGACTATGGGCAGATTTTCCGTTTTAGTTGCCGCCCGCTTGTGCGATTGAGGTTCCCAATGAATCCGATTGGTGCTGCCTGTTCGTCCCAGGGGATAAAACAGGAGCCTGTCCCGCCCGCCCCGGGCAGACATGGCGAGGCCTGCGCGGGCCGGGGGCTGATACAGCGGTCGCTGGCATGCTCAGCTGCGGGCATACTGCTCACCAGCTGCTTCGCTGCCGGTCAGAACGCAGCCGGTGACCGGGGTGGACGCCCCACGGCGCAGCACCGGACGCCGGTGACGTCGGGGAACGGAAAGCCGGCCAAAGCGCCGCCAAGCAGCCCCGGCACACGGGCACCGGCCCCGACGGATGTGAACAGTGTGCTCGCCCGCTCTCTCGAACCGGTCCGAACGCGGAGCGGCGCTCAGGTATCGGTCGCTGTTCTGGAGCCCAGGAACGGTCGGCGGGCGGTGTACGGCTCACAAGGGCACGTCACCGCGAGCGTGGTGAAGGTGGATATTCTGGCGACCCTGCTGCTGCGTGCCCAGCGCGAGAGACGGCCGCTCACCCGGTGGGAGGCATCGACCGCCGCTTCGATGATCCAGAGCAGCGACAATGCCTCCGCCAATGCCCTGTGGCAGCGTATCGGCGGCGGCAAAGGACTCACTGAGGCCAACAGGACCCTGGGGTTGACCTCCACCCAAGCGGGGCCGGGCCCCCAGTGGGGCCTCACCCAGACCACCGCGGCAGACCAGCTGGTCCTGCTGTCCGCCGTGTTTGACGACCATTCACCGCTGAATCGAGCCTCACGCGACCTGATCCAGTCCCTCATGGGCGAGATCGACGCCGACCAGGACTGGGGGGTGTCTGCGGCAGGCAGCCGTTGGCAACTCAAGAACGGCTGGCTGCCGCGCCCCCACTCCCAACGCTGGGCAATCAACAGCGTGGGGCGGGTCAAGGCACACGGGAGCACGTTCTACCTCGTGATCCTCTCTCACGGCAGCCCGAGCATGTCCCAGGGCATCTCCGCCGTGGAGCAGGCAGCACAGTCAGCCGTACATGTCCTTTGCAGCACTCCCCCTCCTGTGTCCCCGATCATCCGCTGACCTCTGCCCTGCCGGCCCGAGGCCACATCCCCTGCTTGTGGAGAAGGAGGACCTGGTGGGCGATCAACTGCCGTCCGCCCAGCGGCTTCTTGCCGTTGGAGCGAACAGAGATGATCTCGTCCCACTGGCACGAGTAGTTGCCTATGAGGCGGTGTTCGCGACGCTCGACGAGCTTGACTCCCCTGCACCCCACATTGCGTCAGGAGCTCAAGACGCCCGCTTGCCCGCCCGCCACTCCGGTGCAAGCACCGACCAGACCTCCTCGTCGTGCCGCTTCCCCCGGTACAGGTAGCTCTCCCGCAGCACGCCGTCTTTCGTCATCCCGAGCCGCCTCGCCACGGCGATGCTGGCCTCGTTCGCCGCCGAGACCCACCACTCCACGCGGTGGATGCCCCGCTCCTCGACGGCCCAATCGATGATCACGCGCGCGGCCCGGGTCACCAGCCCCTTGCCCACCGCCGACGGCTCCAGCCAGCAGCCCGCCTCGGCGGTGCCCTGCTCGACGTCCATCCTCCGGAAGAGGACCGCGCCGACCAGCTTGCCGTCCGTCCAGATGCCGCAGAGCCGCCCGGCGTCGGCTGCGGCCTTCTCCGCGTACGCCTGGAGGAACGCCCGGCTCGACTCCAGGTCCGTTACGACGTCGGGTAGCGCGTTGTGCTGACCGATGAACTCCCGCCCTCGGTCCACGTGGGTCAGGAACTCCTCGGCCTGCCACGGTTCGAGCGGGCGCAGCTCGGCCCCGTCGTCGTCCAGGGATATCGCGTACATCGTCACCTTCCACGCTCGGAACCAGCACACGGCGCGAAGGGATCTTCTCACGGGCGGCGTCACGGGCGACTGCGACGACGTGGCACTCCGGCGGTCCGATGCCCTGGCCGGTCCAAGGGCCGAAAGCCGGTCGCGCTTCGGCAGCAGCGGCTCGAACCCCTCCCACAGCTCGTCCGGCACGATCCACGGCGGCGTACCCACGGTCCAGCAACGCACAATTCGCCACCCAGAGGCAGCCGTCAAGGCCGCAGCCACCTCACTGTGTTAGCACCTCCTCCTGCGAGGGCACGGCTCATCTGCCAGCCATGGCCCAGTGGATCATTGCCCGGGACCGCTGAGGCAGGGCTTCGTAGTCACGTGCCAGGCGACTCTGACCGCGGGCCGCTCTCGACAGGTGCGTGACGCCAACGGCGCCCGACGCGCGATGTGTTCGGCCGACGACCGGGTGAGCGGGAGTCCTCCGTACGAGGGGCCCAGTGTTGGATCGGTTTCAGTGCTGTGGTGGATGTTCGAAGGGGAGGTCCTGGAAGACCACGCGCTCGGGCTCGATGAGTGACACGATCGCTCTACGCACAGGGAAGTCGCTGCCGACGTAGCGATTACTCATCCGGTCCATGATCGCGATCGCCTCCTCGCCCTCAATCTCTGCGGCCACCCGGCCGCGAATCACCGCGCTGCGGTACGGGTTGTGTTCGTCGCATACTGAAATTCCAACCCGGCCGTCCCGACGCAGGTTTCTGAGCTTGACATTCTCCTGCGCGGAGAAGATCGCCAGGCGATCGTCCTCGACGGCGATCCACACCGGCGAGACGTGGGGCGCGCCGTCAGGCATCAACGTCGCGACGTGGGCCATGTTTCGGCCGGTGAGCAGCTTGCGTACCTCTGGGGAAAGTTCAGCCACCTCTCCGAGCCTACCGATCACCGCCATTCCGCGGCCGGTGACACACCCGAGCGAAGCAGTCACATGATCGGCCTGACAAGTTCCAGTAGGGCTTTGTCAGGTGGATCATGCCGCGGGCCGCAGCGCCCAGCGCGTGCTTCTGCGGCGTTGTTGTCGGTCGCCGCAGCCGCGGCATGATCCACCGGATGCGCTTCAGCAGCTGACGGACCAAGTGTGGGAGCCGCCCTGGTCGTTCGCGCCCGAGTCGTATCCGACCTCCTGCCCGGGAGCCAGGCAGAGGGTTACACGTCCCAGCAGCTCGCGGCCCTCGTACACCTTGATGTGGTCGGGGACGTTCGGCCCGGAGATCCCGTGGTTCGCCCACGAGGAGTCGTGCTTGAACATGTCGCCCTCCCACCAGTGGTCGTCGCCGCCGTGCTCAATCTTCAGGCCCTCGAAGTTCGCGTCCGTCCAGACGCAGAAGTAGCCACTGCGGCAGGGCGCTGCCTGGGCGGTGGCCGAGGTGCCCAGAACAGCGCCGGCGGACATCAAGGTGGCTGCGAGGAGAACGGTGAAGCGTTTCATGATGGCGGGTCTCCCGTGGGTCGGTGGTTGTCGAGCAGGGCTGTGGCTCCGGTGAGGGCGTGTGCGCGCAGCCGCCGCCAGTCGGCGAGCTCGACGCGGTGCCGGGCGCGGACCTCGGCGAGGCTGCGCTGTGTGTGGGCCGCTTCGGGCTTGAGGTTGTTGACGATCACCGACACCCTGAACCAGGCGCGCTGATCGCCGTAGAGCCGTCGCTGAGCTGCGGCCAGGCAGCCATCGGTGTGTGCGCGTACGACGTAGCCGGTGGGCAGGGCAATGGACAGCTCTGCCCGGCCCCCGCCGAAAAGCGCGGCGGCGACCCGCTGTTGCTCGTAGGCCGGCGGCGGGCTCTGTCCGGGGCGAGGCGGGGTGAGGCCCTGGCGGGTGAGGCAAGCGTCCGTGAGGCGCTGGGTGGCGGTCTTGATCACCTCGTCCGGGACGGGGTGGGGCGCCGGGGCCGTGCAGCTCGTCAGAAGGCAGCCGGTCAGGAGCAGGGGGGCAGTCAGCAGCCCGGCGACCGGCGTACGAAAGCTCATCTGCGGATCAGCCCTGCTCACACCCCATGGTGGTGTCACTCACGCCGTCGAACTTCGTCGCCCAGGCGGTCCAGTTGTTGTCATAGTCGTCCGGGCGGATCTCCCGGTAGAGGCAGCCGCCTCCGGGTTGGTAGCTGATCGCGTAAACGCTGACGGAGGCATGGGAGTCGAAGGAGTAGGCGTGCCGCATTACCCGGGGGTCGGCCTCGCGGTAGCCGGGCGGGGTATAGGCCCAGGCTCCTCCCGAACCCATCTGGTTGGGCTCGGGCCAGAAGTACACCTGTCCCGGCGGTACGGCCTGGGCGTTCGGCGTAGCCTGGGCAGCGGGCACAAGAGCGGCGGCGAGGACAGTGGCGAACGCGGCTGAGGCAGTGACGAGTTGACGCATGCGGGTGGGGCCCCCGAGTGTGGTGATCGATCCGAACGTGGTCACACTCCCCACCATTTGCGCGTCTATGCGCTTTACCCCCCGTAAGGGTGACTAAGCCCTGTACGGCGGATCATGCCGGGGTCACGGGACCTGGCACGCCGCTTCCACGCACGGCTGTGCTCGCGCGGGGGCGTCCCCATCGCGTCGACGCCCTGCGGACTTCAACCAGACGCCCGGTCCCATGGCGCCCGCTTACCTGCGCCGAATCGCTGTAGCGACCACCGAAACAAGGCGCTGGGCGGAGCGGGGTGGGCCACTCGGGACCGTCTCCACGGCCCTCACGCCCGAGGCGGGGGGCATCGTCCGCAAACACTTCGACATCGTTCGCGTGATCGGGGATGCTTCGCGCGATGACCAGAATCGACGACACGCCTCCCGCGTGGGACGAGCGCACTCAGCTCACCACGTTCCTCGACTACACACGTGACACCGCCCGCGCCAAGTGCCAGGGCGTCTCCGCAGAGAACGCACGCAAGGCGCTCCTGCCGGGCTCACCGCTGATGACCATGAGCGGAGTGATCAACCACCTCCGCTGGGTCGAGTACTACTGGTTCCAGGTGGTCTTCCTCGGCGAGGAAGACCAAGGCCCCTGGACCGAGGAGGACCCCGACCGCGAAATGCGTATCGCCGTCGACTTCCCAGTCACGCAGTTGCTCGACGAATACGCCGAACAGAGCGCCCGCTACCGCGAACTGGTCGCCGGGAGCGGCCTGAACGACCAGGCCAAGCGAGCCGTCCGCAACGGCCTCCACGTCGACCTGCGCTGGATCCTCCTTCACCTCACCGAGGAGACAGCCCGCCACAACGGCCACCTGGACATCCTGCGCGAGATGCTCGACGGCACGACCGGCGACTAAGACGCTGTCCTATGTGGTGAGGCGTCGTTGGCCTCGGTATGGGGCGGGGTACATGGAGTTGGTTTGTTCCGGACGGGTTGTGGGAGATCGCGGAGCCGCTGATCCCGCCGTCGAGGGTGCGGCCGCAGGGCGGTGGGACGCAGGACATACCTGATGAGACGTTGCTCTCCACGATCATCTACGTCCTGGTCAGCGGGTGTGCCTGGCGGGCGTTACCACCGTGCTTCGGGATATCGAAGTCGACGGCCCATCGCAGGTTCCTGATCTGGTCGAGGGCTGGAGTCTGGGGCCGGCTCCACGAGGAGATCCTGCACCGGCTCGACGATGCGGGCCTCCTCGATCTCTCCCGAGCGGTCCTCGACTCCGCCCACGTCCGCGCTATAAAGGGGGCGAACTCACAGGTCCGAGCCCCGTGGATCGAGGCAAGCCAGGCTCCAAGATGCATGTCCCGTCCGACGCGAACGGGCTGCCCCTCGTTGTCGGAGTCTCGGCCGCCAACACCCACGACAGCCAGGCATTGAAGCCCATGGTGCTCGGTCACCAATCGAGACACGACCCCCACCGTGGGCGTCACTTCAAGCCCCAGCGTCTGTATGCCGACAAGGCATACGACATACCTGAGCTGCGAAGGTGGCTACGAGGCAAGCGCATCGGCGTCCGTGTCGCCCGCAAGGGAATCGAGTCCTCCGAGCGACTCGGGCGACGCAGGTGGGTGATCGAGCGGACCATGTCCTGGTTCACCGGATACCGCCGACTCAACCACCGCTACGAGCGCCACCCCCGCAACTATCTGGCCCTTCTCGGTCTCGCCGCCACCCTCTGCTGCTACAAAAACGGCTTCTCCGCCTCGCCACATAGGGCACGGTCTCAAGACCAAGGACGACTTCTTCGTCGCCGCGTACCGGGCCGCCACCGAGGTCCTGTTCACCGAGGTCAGCCGGATCACCGAGCCCAGCGACGGCCCCCGCGGGATGCTGAACGCCGCGATGCGTACCTACTGCCGACTGCTGGCCGCCAACCCCGGCCCGGCCGGACGCTGGTGGTCGAGTCGGTCGCCTGCCCGGCGATCCGCAAGGTACGGGTCGAGTGCCTCACGGCATGGTCCCAGCTGATGGCGGCGCTGGTGGCCGAGCGCCGCCCCGACCGGCCGGTACCGCCGATGGCCGGTACCGCCGCGATCGGGGCGGTTGTGCATCTGCCGGCCACCGCCATCGAGGAGGGCCGGGACCTGTCCTCGATGACGGCATCCTGGCCGACACCGCCTACCGTCTGCTGCCCGCCAGACGGCCCGGCCTCACTTCAGGTGTCGGTCCAAGAACCGGCACCCGTTCTCCAGCTCGAACCACGGGGTGCCGGTGTGCCCTCCCAGATTGGCGTGCAGCGTCTTCTCCTTGCTGCCGAAGGCGTCGAACAGGTCCAGGGCCCGTTGCCGGGGATTCCCTTCGTCGTCCCACTGCAGCAAGAACAGCAGCGGAATGGTGACCTGCCGGGCCTCCTCGCGCTGGGCACGGGGCACGTACCCCCCGGCGAAGAAGCCTGCGGCCGCGATGCGCGGCTCGACCACCGCCAGCCGAATGCCGAGGGCGGTCCACCCCCCGGAGTACCCGACCGGGCCGCCGATCTCGGGCAGCTCAAGGAGGGCGTCCAGAGTGGTCTGCCATTCCGGGACCGCGTTTTCGACCAGCGGGCCGATGAAGGACTCGAAGATCTCGTCGACCGGCTCGCCGGCCTGCATCGCCCGCCGGAGGTCGGCACGGGCCTGCTCGTCGGCGGCGGAACGGGGACGGTCACCGCACCCGGCGGCGTCGATGGTGGCCACCGCGTAGCCGCGCGCCGCGGTGTACCGGGCCCGGGCCACCAGCCGGGGTTCCGCCTTGGGCAGGCCGTTGTTGTGGGCCATCAGGACCAGCGGGGCCGGTGCGGATCCAGGCGTCCACAGGGTGCCGGGGATCTCGCCGAGGGTGAATTCGCGCTCGAGGACGCCGTCGTCGAGGCGCTGTTCAGAAGTGAATTGCACGGTCGTGCCTTTCGGGAGGGCTCTGGAACGGCGCTCCCGGACGACCTATCGCCCGACCGTGACCCCGGAGGGGAGCACCCATGTCGATACTGCGTTCACGGGTACCACCTCCTCGTTCTCTCGCACGGCCTCCGGGAGATTAGCAACGGTCGCCGTGGTCCGCCAACGGGTTTTTGCGGAGGCTCCGTGGCCGGATGCCGCCTCACCACATAGGACACGGTCTAAGACGCTGTCCGGCGGAGATCATGGGCGGAGCCAGAGTCGGGTTGAGGCGAGGTCGGGCCGGGTGCGCGGATGCCCGCCGCCGAGGCGGGCGACGCGGATGCGTTCTATGACCGGGATGAGCTGCGGAGCGTCGCCCCACTGGCCCGGCGTGATCAGCGGGGCCAGTGGGCGGCGTCCGCCTTCACCGGCGAGATGGATCTTGCAAGTCAGGCCGGCCTGGGAGCGTCCCAGCCCCTCGTCGGGGCGGTGCTGCCGGGGCGTACGCGGCGACGGCGATGGTGCCGCGGAAGACGCGGGGCCGCCCCCCACTCTCGCTGGACACCTCCGACGCTGCTGGGACGCCGCAGCGGCGGGTACGGACTCGCTGAGCCCTTCGATGACCCGTCGGCCGGCGAGCACCGCCGCCCTGGACGCGACCTCCCAGCCGGGCTGGTCCAGACAGCTCTTCCACTGGGCCCACCGAGGCGGGCCGCCGCGTGCCACTGCTGAGTCCGGTAGATCTTCCCCAGCAGCTCCAGCAGCTCCGCCGTACACGGCACCTCAGGAGCCCCGACCGGTTCCAGGAGGAAGGGGACGGTCGGGTCCGTCGCCTCACCGACGACGAACCCCCAGCGCGCAGACGCAGTCGCCCAGTTCGTCGATAGCCCTCCGGGCCACCTCCTCTCTGGCTCCGGAAGGCATCTCGAACGACGGCCCTGCCAGCCGCGGTTGAGCCGTCGCCGGATGGAAATGCTTCCCCACTTTCGCGACGGACGTGCCCCGCGCCGCCGTAGAGCAGATGACCGGCCCCTCCGCCCGACTCACCAACCGAGGTGTATCCATGGCTCTGCTCCCCTCCCCCGTCGGCGCCGCCGCCTGCGGTCATGGCGGCGTGCCGTCATCGGCGTGACAGTCCTGGCCGCCGGCAACACGGCCGCCCTGCCGGCCGACGCCGCCGTCCCGGCCTCCGGCGCCGTCGGCGTTCGGTTTCCTGGCCGCTGCCGAATCGGCGACGGGGCCTCGGGCGACTGCTCCACCCCCACCCGTTCCGTTTGATCGGAGCGTAACGGCGTTGCCGGCTCCTGGCCCGGGCTATTGGCCAAGCACGAGCCGGTGGGGTCGCGCGGTCCCGACCCATCGGACAGTGCCTCGTTCGGCCCCATCGGTGACGGAGTCCATGAGCACCGACGGGCCGCCCGTCTCCCAGGTGCCGCACTCATCCAACCCGGTTGTGGGGTCGGCGAGGACGGACTCGGCTGCAGCTACATGCGGGCTCGCTCATTTCCCGTAGGTCCGCTTCCACCGCGTCCGGTGGCTGGAGTCCCCCTGGCCGCCACCGTTGACGCTGAGCAGAGATGACAGGGAAGCGCCGTTGTTCCAGAGGCCGAGGTGATCGCGATGCACGGCCAAGATGTCGTGCTCCGCGGCGAACGCCTCCGAGGGGCGGCTGAAGCGGGTGGTCGTCACGAAGACAGCCACGTCCGCCTTGAAGTGCACCTTGGCGCCCAGAAGGTCCCGGAGCTCGCGGCTGGCGATCGCGCTGCTCGGCGCGTATCGCTTGCACTGCACGACGATGGTCCGCCCGTCCGGTAAGCGGCCCCTGACATCAGCACCGTTGTCGCCGGAGCCGCCGACACGCCGGACTTCGGTGCAGCCGTCCCTGCGGCACAGACCGGCGACCAGCTCTTCGAACTCGGTTCCTGACATCACGTCCACCTCGGCGAGCGTGCGGTGACCTGCCTGTACCGCATCGTCCTGCCGCCAGTTCCGGTCGCGGCTCCGCAGCAGCCGGTCCGTACGCCACAGCCACCATGCGAGGGAACCCAGACTGCCGACGACGACGGCCGCGACAACGTACGGCCAGATCGCCGACCAGAACACCACTAGCAGTACCACCAGCAGCCCACCGGCTACGAGCGCCGCCTTCCGTAACGCCTCGCGCCGCCTCCGCGCCGCGGAGCGACGTCCCCGCCGAGCAGCCAACCGAGTCCCCCTCCGCCGTCCCTGCAGAGCAGTGTGGACAGGAGAGGAGGCACTCGGAAGAGCACGCATTGGCCACGGCTCAATTCCGGTGGTGCACGGGCAGAATGCCTACCCGTTATTCGCCTTGTCGTACGTGAAGATCCTGACGTCGTACTTGGCGGTCCGGAGCCCAGCTCCCACTGCAGACCGCACTGGCGGTGAAGCTGGTCGCCTTGTCCGTGCACCTGCGGGCGCGTGCACGCACCTCATCGTGCCCCATGTCCGCGGTCTCGCCAGCGTCCTGCCGCGCCCGGTACTGCGCCAGGGCGAGGGCGTCCTCGAGGCCGGCGAGCACCTGGGGGTCTATCAGCACGGCGGCGGGGCTGCCCGTAATCGATGACGGTGATGCGCGCACCGGCATGCGAGGCCCGGCGGACCAGCGACGCGAACCGGGCGGGTTGTGACCGCGCTTTCGTGAAACCTCAACCTGAGAGCGCATCGCGGGCCGCGCACTGCCGTACCGGTCAGCGACGGATCAGTGAGACGCTGCCGGAGCGGGGGCGCCCGGCGCGCTGCCGCCTTTTGCCTGCCGCGCGGACAGAGGAGTGGCAATGGCTTCGAGGGACTTGCGCTCGGCAGCCACGGCGAAGAAAACAGCCACCAGACCGGCCAGGACCATCAGCGAAGCACCGACGCAGAACGCGAGCACGGCGTCGCCCACGACCCCGCTCTCCGTCAGATCGGCGAACAGCAGCGGCCCCGAGATGCCGCCCGCCGCCGTGCCGATGGCGTAGAAGAACGCGATCGACATGGCGCGGGTCTCCATGGGGAAGACGAAATACCGCGCGTGATCGTCGAGTGGGTGCGACTACTGCGTGTTCGTCGTCGGCGCGGCAAGTGGTTCCCAGCAGGTCCTGCTCGGGGTCTGCGTCGCGCCCGGTAAGGCAGCGTGGAAGGGCAGATCCGCGTGATGACGTGAGCGCACCCAATGCCCGCCGGCTCATTCCACTCCGGCGGGCCGGCCTGGAGAAGTCGCAACTCCAGGCTGTCGAGCTCCAGTCGCTCGGCGCGTACGAGCGTGAGCGCGTACGCGACGTCCCGATGGTGCGGCTTCGTCGCGAGGTCAGGACGAACTCAGCGACAGCGCGCAGGTGCTGGGGCATCTCCGACAGCCGCCCATCACCGCGATGGCGCACCCCGAACTGCGCCACGAGGTCCGATCGATGACGCAGTGGCGGCGCTCGCCCAGGAACAGACGGCAGTCCGGCGGCGAGGAAGAGCCTCGTGCGGTTCACGAAATCCCGTCGGCTGCCTCCCGGTCCTGTTGGCCGGCCAGCTCGCCTTGCACGAACGGGTCACTCGCAGGGTCGTAGGGCCCGTCGTGGTCCGCCAGGGTTTCCACGATGCGCTGCCATTCCTCTTCCTCGGATTCCCTCCGCTCACGCTGCTGGTCCGCTGCGGAGCCCTCTTCCAGAGAGTGCTGCATGGCTCGGAGCGCGGCCTTGGCCTCGTGGTGTGTCATCCCAGTGGCCTGTTCACGAACGGAAGACCACGCGGCTCTGGCCGAAGGGATGGGCTCGTCCATGTCTGATGGGTCCCGTTCGGGGAGGACACGGGAGCGAGAAGGCTTGGTCATGTTGTTCCCAGCGTTGTCGAGTTGCGGAGTGCAGGTCTGTCCGGAGACTGGCGAAGGTGTACGTAGTGGCTGTTGTCCGCTGACTCGGGTCGCTATTCCTACGGGGAGGGACCGGCGACGCCGTACTGCAGTTGAAGGTGTCATTCCGCGCCTGGCCGTGCTCTTCGCCGGGCCGAGTATGGCTCTTCAGCGCTGGATACGTCAGGAGCCATGGGAGCGCGAGCCGACGCCGCGCGCCCATCAAGCTCGCGTTTGGCAGCCGCCGTGGAGGGCGCGATCTTTGCTGGTGTACGCAGTGCTGTCGACCGGTCGAGAGCTACGCCGTACACCGAGCGACCGGTGACTGGCCCGGGGATGGCAGCGGTGGCCGCTCGGTACGGGGCAGCGTCGTCCTCAGGGGCGCCCGGTTCCACAACCCCTCCGACTCGGGTCTCGCGCTCAACGCGGCCCGTCTGCGCGTCGGCGTCGACCTCGACCTCCGGGGCGGCCTCGTCGCGTACGGCACGATCGACCTCTGCGACGCCCGCGTCGGCGGTTCCGTTCTCCTTGAGGGGGCCGACCTCACAGCCCACGACAGTCAGCCCGCCTTGCGCGGCAACGGAATCGAGACCGGCGGCGTGCTCAATCTGTGCGACGGATTCACGGCGCACGGCAGGATCTCCCTCAACAGTGTCACGGTCCGCAGCCGCCTCTGCTTCGACGACGCCGCCCTCGACGTACCCGCCGGCGGTACGGCGCTGTCCTGCCGCGGATCGTCCGCGGCCACGCTGTCGCTGCACACCCGTGAGGCATCGGCCGGCATCATCGATCTGCGGCAGAGCAGATTCGGGATGCTGCGCGACGATCCCGCCGCCTGGCCCGCCGGACTTGTCCTCGACGGAGCCGTCTACGACAGCGTCCAGCCTGCCCTTCCGGCCCGCACCCGTCTGCCCTGGCTCGGCCGCGACCCTGCCGGCTTCGTCCCCCAGCCCTACGAACAGCTCGCCGCCACTTGCCAACGTCAGGGCCAGGACGCCGAGGCCCGCACCGTACTCGTCGCAAAGCACCGCAGCATGCGCCCCACGCTGACGCCGCCGGCCCGGCTGTGAAGTCTCCTCCAGGACGCGACGGTCGGCTACGGCTACCGCCCCATGCGTGCAGTGGTGCTCCTGCTGGGCTTCCTGACCCTGGGAACGGCACTGTTCACTGCATGGCCCCCGACGGTGGTGGGGGACGGCAAGGCACCGCACTTCCAGGCGGCCATCTACACCCTCGACCTGCTCCAGGCTCGAGTCGTGGCGGCGGTCACAGAGAACCTGTCGGGTGGCGGCGTACTACCTCGGCGAGCAGATGCGAGCAGCGCCCTGTCCGCTTGCCGCTCCGGAGCCTAGGAGGCCGTCGGGACCGTCGGCGGGGTCAGGTCGCGGTTGATGATGCGGGCAGCGCCTTCGATGGTGGCGATGCCGTCGTGCATCGAGCGGTTGCCGTGGGAGAGCACGACGATCCCGTACTCGTGACCTCCGCCGGTGAACGCGCCGATGCTGTGCACCCGCCATCCCTTGGTCGCACGCGGCAGCCAGCCGTTCTTCAGATGCACCGTCGCCGAGCCCGGTGCCCCGGCCGACACCCCCCACCGCTGGTCGGGGACGACTCGGTTCATCAGGCCGAGGGCGTAGGCGCGTGTGTTCCGGTCGAGGACCGAGTTGTCCGAGGTGAGCAGTCGCAGCAGTTTGAGCTCGTCACTGGCGGTGATCTGGGTGCGCCCCCAATAACCCTTCGGCCCCGCAACGGTGTCCCGCATTCCCGCCAGGGTCAGGAAGTGCTGGATGCCCTTGGGGCCGATCTGTCGCCACAGAGCGGACGTCGCGTCGTTGTCCGACTTGGTGATCATGGCGGTGGTCAGGTCCACCTCGTGCGGTGTGAGGCTGCGGTGCTCCTCCATGGCCAGCCGCAACAGGGCTCCGAGCACCGTGACTTTGACCACACTTGCCGAATCGAATGTCGCGTCGGCTTTGTACGTGCAGGAGGTTGCCGTGGGCCGGTCGTAGAGCGCGAGCGCGGAGGCGCCCTGGCGCCCGTGGAGTGCGTCGGCGATGTCCTTCGACAGTCGGCCCGCCAGCCCCGGCAGCCGCGAAGTGCACGTGACCTGCGCGCCGCCGACCGTTGCGCTGGAGGTGCTCGCCTCGGCCGGGGCGGCCGTCGCGAGCGCAGCCAGCGTTGTCCCGGCAACCAGGGCTTTGGCCAGGCCGCGCCGCGCGCGGCGCGGTATATGCGTTCCGAGCATGAAAATTCCGTCCCGCTCCGTGTCTGCGATCACGTCGGCAGCCCGCCCGCGATCGGTTTTGCGAGTTCGACGCCCTGCAAGTGCCGACGGGCTTTGGCCGCTGTCTCGTCGCAGGACGTGGACGCCACCCCGCGAGACCGGCGCGGCAGAGCGCAGACCGGGACGCGATGCAGGAGCCCCGGGCTGGTTCACCGGCGGGCAGCCTGACGAGCGTCCCGGTCCCCGAACACCGGTGACCTTACAGGGGCGGGAACGAGAGCAACGCGAAGAAGGTACGGAATTGTCCGTTCTGCACCTTTTGCTCGTGTGTGATGCTTGTCAACCTACTTCGTGTGGCCGGGCTTCGGGCTTCTCCCTCTCTGACCTCGCACGGCTTCAGGGGCTACGCGGCACGCGCCGCTGCCCTCCTCACCGCCCTGGGTCGCTCTGAATCCCGGCCGACCTCCAACGTCCTCGGGGGATATCAACGCGATCCGCACCAGAGCCGAAGGCTCCGGGAGCAAGCCTGACGCGGACGCCGAACCGGCCGCCGCCCGCCGGCCTCAGGACCACCCTGCCCGGGCCTCGACCACTACCCGGTTTGGGCTCCCTCGGGCGAGGTCCTGACAACCGCGGCCGATCTCATCGGCTGCAACTGGCCTGCCGAAGAACGCGACTTCGAGGAACACCGTGAGTCGACAGTCGCCCGAGGGCTTCCATCGCCATGCGCGCGAAGGTGTGCTCGGCCCGGGCACGAACCCGCCTCGCGCTGAATCGGGCTTGCGCGAGCAAGCCGAAACGCCGCAGACAGCAATTGAGGGGCCGCACCGCAGGTGCGGCCCCTCTCACTGTCTGACACACCCCGCGCTGCACAGCGCCGCCGCCACGGCTACCACTCATCAATGGTCCTTGGCTCTGTCGGCGAAAGACGCGCCGAGCCGTGCGCGTCGGCAGCGCGCTCGGGAGGCGGCCGGCCGATGCGGCCATGCCGTGCCGGGCACTTCTGCTCACAACCGCACACTCGTATGGTGAGCCGTCACTTGTGTCCGGCCAGAGGGGAACTGATGGTGCGTAGGATCAGGCTCATCCGACACGCCGCAGCGTTCGCGGCAGCCCTGCTGCTCTCCGCCGGGCTCGCCCCGGCAGCCTCCGCCGACGGCCCCCCGGCCGGGCCGAGTCCGGTCGCCGTCCAGCTCAACACCTACTGGACCCAGGCCCGGATGGCGGGCGCACTGCCCGGCGACACCGGCAAGGGCTCCGAGACCGGGCTGACCACCCCAGCCGCCTCCCCCACGGTGGACGGGCCTCGGCCGGGCGAGCACATCCCGCCCAGCAAGAGCTTCGACGGGATCCCCCAGGCCGGCACCTTCTTCTGGACCGACGCCACCGGCACCGGGCGCACCTGCAGCGGCTCTGTGGTGCGAAGCCCCGGCCACGACCTGGTGCTCAGCGCCGGGCACTGCCTGAAGGGCTACTCCGGCACTTCCCCCAAGCGCAACCTGGGCTTCGTGCCGCAGTACCACGACGGCCTCAAGCCCTTCGGCATCTTCCCGATCAGGAACAACGGCGTCTACGTCCCGCAGCAGTACTACGACCGGGGCGAGCACGCCGGGGCCGAGTACGACTTCGCCTTCGCGGTCACCGAGCCCAACCAGGACGGGACACGGCTCCAGGACGCGGTCGGTGGGGTGCGGCTGCTCACCGGGACGGGGTACTACCACGCCCCGGTGCGGATGATCGGGTATCCGGCGAGGGGGCAGAAGCCGCTGGAGTGCTGGAGCTGGACAACCAAGTGGGCCAGCGATGACCCGGCCGACCCGGGCACTTTCCCACGCATCGCCTGCGACGCCTTCGTGGGCGGGACCAGCGGCGGGCCGATGCTGGTGCCGTGGCCGGGCGGCTGGGCGGTGATCGGGGTCATCGGCGGCTACCACACCGGCGGCAACACGGCCCAGGTCTCCTACAGCTCCTACTTCGGCGCCGCGACTCAGGCCCTCTACCGCGCCGCGATCGCCGGCGACCCGCCCGCAGGCCCGAGTTTCTGAGCCCCAGCAGCAGAGCCTCATGTCCGCAGCACAGCCCTGCAGCCGCGGCGGCGAGCAGCGACTCAACCTGATCGGCGGTTGCCGACGGACGTGACTGATGATGCGGTCACCGTCTTTTTCGCGGCCGAACGCCGCGACGAGCGAGACGCCACCAGATCCCTCGGCTTATCCGTGCGGGGCCGGGAGCCTCCGGCCGCCGGCAGGCCAGCAGGCCAGCAAGGGGCCGGCGCTGGTCCTCGGCCTCGGCATCGCCCGCGTGAAGTACACCCTGGCCCTCCTCGCATCCATGAATACGCTTGTGTCAGATGCTCGCTCCGGCCCAGAGATGGCGCCGTAACGGCGAAGCCGACTGGTCGCCGACGCATCGGCGGCCACGTTCCCGGGGAGCCCTGCCCCGCCCCCTCACCGCTGCCGCCGGGCGAGGAGCGGCCGAATGGATGAACCAGGCATTTTTGATGTGTTTGGTAATTGACGCTACATCACACAATGGCAATTCTGAAACGCACTCAAGAATCCATTTGTATGAGGGGAGGAAGAATGCTTTCCGTTTCAAAGTGGGGTGTGGTGGCGACAACGGCGGTCTCGCTGGCAGCTCTCGCGGGTTCTGCCTCTGCATTCCATGACCCGTACTCTCTGGACAGGGTCATGGGAAGAGGGCGCACAGAGGCCATCCGACTGACGTCGACGAGTACGGGAACCACGGTGGTCGACAACGGTTCATCCGGACCCGGGATCGGCGATCAGATCATCATCAGCGCGAACCTCTTCCGCAACGGTGCCGGCTATGGCACCGAGGGGGCGGTGTGCACTCGAGTGGCAACAGACACCACTCTCTGCTCGGGCACCTTCAGCCTTCCCCGTGGGCAGGTGTCATGGCAACACCTGAAGACCACCCCCATCGGCACCCCGCCCAGCGACTTCGACGTCGCCATCACCGGCGGCACCGGTGCGTACGCCACTGTCCGCGGCTACGCTCACATCGCCCGCACCGCTGAGTCGGGCGGCGCCTTCACCCTCCATCTCCTGCACTGACCCCTCTCGCCGCAGCACGCCCAGGGCTGAGCTTGTTCCTTGACCCCGTGCGGTTGTGAGCTCTGGCATGGAGCGCGAGGTCACCGAGGCCCGAGCCCAGGAACAGGGCCATGTCGGCCCCACGCTGCGTTTCCCGCGGCCGCCTACCCGCTTGTTGGTCACGGAGCGGAGTCCCTGCCCGACCCAGGCCCTGGAGCAGACTCCGGTGCCCGCTTCGCCGGGCGGGAAGACCACATGCGTGCCAGCAGCAGGAGAGCGGAGAGGCCGAACAGTACGGCGGTGATCAGTAGCCAGCGGCCGAGGAACACGTCATCGGGCAGGCCGGTGTAAGCCGTGAAGTTGTCCACCTGTCCCAGGATCAGGGGAAAGTAGGTCAGGAGCAGGACGCCGGAGAGGAAGACGGGCACCCGGACGTAGTTGATCCATCCCCACATCGGCGGGCTGCCCTCAGCGGCAGGTTCTCGACGCCGGCCCAGTACTGTCAGGGCGGCCCGGTCGGTGAGCGTATAGAGGGGGAGAAAGACCAGGTCGTGCAGGAGGGCCGCGCCGACGAACCACACGACGACCATCCACGGTTCGTCTCCGTCCAGCAGCCGGATACCCGCATACCCGGCCAGGGCGAAGGAGCACAGCACCAGCAGCAGGTGCAGCGGCGAAGCCCCGTAACGCGCCCGAAAACCCCTCACGCGCCCTCCCCGAAAGTCAGCCGGGTGACCCATTTGGTGTTGTGGACCCCCGGATTGGCCGGGACGATGACGCGAGCCGGATACCCGTGATCCAACGACAAGTCGGCTCCGTTGACCCGCAACGCCAGCAGCGAGCGCGCGTCGCGGACCTGGTTGTCGCGCAGCGTGGCCGAGCGGAAGGCCCCGCTGCGCTGGGCGGATTCGACGAACACACCCGGCGCTCGGTCCACGAAGCCGACCAGTGCGGCGAGGTCTGCCAGCCGCACCCCGCTCCATTCCTGGTCGTCGGTGGACCACCCTTCCACGCAGGCGATGGGCAGCGCCGCACTGTGTTGCGGCAACGCCAGCACCTGGTCGCGGGTGAGGACGCTCTCGCGGCCCCCGCCCCGCACGACCAGCCGCCAGCCGGGGCCGATATCGCGGGCACGGATTCCCACACCTGCCGCGGTCTTGTTGATCTGGAAGCCGTTCGGTCCTTGCCCTGGCTCCTGGCCGTGCGGGGCGAGCAGGGCGGTGGATCTGAGGGAACCGCCGATGCTCTGTCCGGCCGTCACCCCGAGCAGTACCAGGGAGCCCGCCCCCACCAGGCCCAGAGCACCCCGCCGCGACATCGTCGGCGGGGCCGGGTTCGGGGTCACCAGGCCGGTCTCGTCCGCGGGTGCTGCTTGCTTGCGGCCGATCGGGTTGCGCAGCTCGTCACCGAGGGCGCCGCTGCGCAGTGTCCGGATCACCAGGGGAATGCGGAAGGCGATGTGCACAACGAAGGCGCCGATGAACACCCACGCCCCGTAGAAGTGCAGGACGTAGAAGGAGCCGGGAAAGATGTAGTCCAACTGGATATTGAGCACACCGGTGGCGAACTCGAACAACACCCCGCCCACCAGCAGCAGCAGAGACAGCCGTTCGAGCGCCTGGCTGACCGATCTCACAGGCGGCCAGGCGAACAGCCGGGGAATCACCGACCACAGCTTGGCAAGCAGCACCGGGATCAGCACGATGCCGAGCGTGACATGGACGCCCTGGTTGAGGCGGTACAGCCAGTACGGATCGGTGGGCCAGGCGAACAGATAGAAGCCCAGCCACCCCCTCTCGGGGGTCTGGTCATTGCCGGCAAGATCCGGGTTGTAGGCGGCGTAGGAGAGCAGCCCGGTCACGAACAACACCGGGACACCGACGAGCAGAACCGAGCCGAAAACCGACGTCAGCCACGGCCCCCGCAGAGGACTACGCCAAAAACCCGGCCGGGACGGACCGGTCGGTGGGCCCTCCCGCAGCATGTCCGCAAGGTGTTCCCTCGACGCCTTTGGGCTTGAACCGGCCGTTGAAGTACCCGGAGGGCGGTCGCCTCTTTCGCGCCCCTCGGGCGGCTCGCCCGAGGATGTGTCGCGACCCCGGCCGTCAGATTCCTCGTGTCCCGCCGACGACTCGGTGCCGCTCACCCCGCCCGGATGCTCGTTCGCCGCGTTCCCTTGTCGCGCTGACGTGTCGTCAGCGCCACCACGACCCGACCCGCCGGCGCTCGCGGCCGGCTCATCCGCCTTGGACGGCTCGTCCTTGCCGTGTGTGTCGCCCATTGGATCCCCTGTGCGGTTCACGGAACAGCTGGCCACCACTCAACGCCGAACAGTAGACCCGAATGTCAAGAATTGATGGTATTCGTTGCGGTTGCCTTCTGGCGACTCTGGCGCCGACCGACTGTCCCTGCAGCGACTGCCGAGGCAGCGGCATCTCGCCCCTCGAACCCGCTTTATGGAAACTGCCCGCCACGGTGGGGCGAGCGCCTCCACACGTATGCGTCGCCCCGACGCACAGGAAGAGATTCCCTGCGGCAGACGCGACTCTTGTGCGATCGCAGTGGCCGGGCCAACTGCCTCTCACGGCCAAGCAGTCGATGAAACGCTCGCAACAATCGGCCGCGCTCAAACGGTGCGGCTGTGGCAGGTGCCCACCGGTCGCCGCCACTGCGCCCTGCGCGTTGCCGGCGACCTGACCGGGATCGCCTGGCATCCCGGCGCCGATTTGCTCTGCGTCGCCGGCGGAATTGGTACGTACGCGCTGGCCTACGTGCCGTAGACAATCTGCGGCACCGTGGCCCGACAGGGCGACAGACACCTCGTCACACTCCCCCGGGTGTCCCGCGATACGCATGTTGCGGGCCCCGTGGTTCGGTCAGCATGTCGCGTCGTCCCGGCCCGGTCGAGCGCCCCGGGAGCCGCGTCGTCGCGGCGCCGAAGGCGCCCTTGACCGGGCTCTCGGGCACTCACCATTCCGAAGCGGTCACGTTGTGAACACAGGCGTCAGGAAGGCTTCACCGCCGTCACGGCGGTGACGGTCACCTTGTTGTCGCACTCGGCGAAAAGCCCGTCCTCCAGGGCGACTTGGTGCGCCCCCGACCCCGGCAGGCCGACCACCAGCGTCGGGTACACGACGGGCTCGGAGCCGGACTTGCAGTAGCCGTCCGCCTCGCCCTGAACCTGGACGAAGGTCAGCTTCACCCATGCCTTGCCGCCGGGCGCCAGCCGCACCGGAGACGCCGACCTCGTGCGCGTCACCGTCAGCGGAGCGTTTTTCTGCGGTGAACCATTGCCCGCCCCCGCCACCGTCGGGTGGCCCTGCAGAGTGCACGCGTGCCCAGAGGTGTTGGCGAACTCGACGACCGCCGCACCGATGCCCGTGCCCTCAGGGCGAACAGCGGCCTGATACGCGGTCGCCTTCAGCCCCGTCCCCGGACAGGTTCGGGCCTCGTCGCCCGCCGATCCGGTCCCCGAACCCGGCGTCGAGGGAGAAGCGCTCGCCGCCGGCAGCCCCGATGTGCCCCCCTCGGCCGGCTTTGAGGCCGCAGAGTCCGGCGCCCCCGAAGAGCCTCCCGCCGTCGGCGACCCGGACTCCGCTGCATCGCCGCCACCAGGCTGGCACCCTGTCACCAGCAGTGTGGCCGCCGACGCCGCGACCATCGCCATCCCGGCTCTGCGGATGCTGTTTCCGTACTTCATGACGCCCCCCGATTGAGAAGTGGACAGGTACCGGCCTCTCGCCGGCACTCGTCACTGCAGACAGCGCCCGCCGCCGTCAGGTTTCGGCCATTGATCGTCTGTGACACATCGGTGACAATGCCGGATCAATGCAACCGCCCCGCGTCCCACCAGCATCGTCACACCCATCAGCGCGCCTGCGGACGCCGGCCGGATGGCCCCGCCCGGGTGCGGGCGGGGCCATCATTGGGATCTACCGGGACAGCATCCCGTTGGACACCGCGGCCGGCACAGGGGCGTAGCCGATGGTCCGGGTGGTGAAGGTTCCCCGGCCCTGGGTCCGGCTGCGCAGCCGGGATGCGTAGCCGAACAACTCGGCCAGCGGCACGGTCGCGGTGACCACCGTTGTGCCAGCCCGCGCGGCCTGGCCCGAGACCCGGCCGCGTCGTGCCGCCAGGTCGCCGAGCACCCCACCCACGGCGTCTTCGGGCACGGTGGCCGTGACCTCAACCACCGGTTCCAGCAGCTCCATCACGCTGGCGCGCAGGGCTTCCCGAAGTGCGAGCCGGCCTGCTGTCCGGAACGCCATCTCCGAGGAGTCCTTGGAATGGGTGGCTCCGTCGGTCAGTGTGACCCGCAGTCCGGTCACCGGGTGGCCGCCGAGGGGGCCCTCGGCCAGCGCGTCCCGGCAACCGGCCTCCACCGCGCGGATGTACTCCTGCGGCACCCGTCCACCAGTGACGGCCGACCGGAACACGAAGTCCCCTGCGCTGCCGCCGGCGTTGTCACCGGCGTCGCCGGCCGCTGTCTGAAGGGCATCCACGTCGAGGACGACGTGTGCGAACTGGCCGGCGCCTCCGTCCTGCTTGACGTGCCGGTACACCAGTCCGGACACCCCACGGGCGACCGTCTCACGGTAGGCCACCCGCGGCCGCCCGACGCCCACATCCAGCCCCTGGGCGCGGCGGATCTTCTCCACCGCGACCTCCAGATGCAACTCGCCCATCCCCGACAGCACCGTCTGGCCGGTCTCGGGGTCAGTCCGGACCGCCAGTGAAGGATCCTCCTCGACCAGCCGTGCCAACGCCGACGCCAACCGGCCGGTATCGAGGCTCCTGCGGGCCTCGACCGCTACAGAGACGACCGGATCGGCCACCGTGGGCGGTTCGAAGACCAACGGCGCCGCGGCTGTGCACAGGGTGGCCCCCGCACGGGCGGCCTTCAGCCCGATCACGGCGACGATGTCCCCGGCCACCGCCCTGTCCACCTCCGCGTGCCGGTCGGCCTGCACCCGCAGGATCCGGCCGACCCGCTCGGTGCGGCGCGCGCCTACGTCGAGCACTGCGTCTCCCTTCTGGATCGTTCCCGAATACACGCGCAGGTAGGTCAGGCGCCCAGTGGCAGTCGAATTCACCTTGAAGACCAATGCGGCGAACGGCGCCGCCGGGTCGCAGGCTCTCTCCTGCACCGTGCCGTCCAGGGTGCCGCGTACCGCCGGCACGTCCAGAGGCGACGGGAGGTACGCCCCGACAGCCTCCAGCAGCGGCTCGATCCCGCAGTTGCGGTATGCCGATCCGCACAACACCACCACGCCCTCACCACTACGGGTCAGGTCGCGCAGTGCTGCGGCCAGAGTCTGTGCGCAGACCGTCGACTCCGTGCAGAACTCCTCCAGTGCAATCGGGTGGAGTTCCGCCACGGCCTCCTCGAGCAGTCGGCGGCGACGGTGCGCCTCCTCCCGCAGGGCGTCAGGCACTGGGCCCTCCTCGAACGTGTCGCGGCCGGCGCCCCAGACCAGCGAGCGCATACGCAGCAGATCCACCACCCCGGTGAACCCGTCCTCCTGCCCGATCGGCAGCTGGACCACCAGCGGGACCGTATGCAACCGTTCCCGGATCGACTCGACCGCCGTGTCGAGATCGGCACCGGCGCGGTCCAGCTTGTTGACGAAGGCGATCCGCGGCACTCCGTGCCGGTCGGCCTGCCGCCACACCGACTCGCTCTGCGCTTCGACTCCCGCGACAGCATCGAACACCGCGATCGCGCCATCAAGCACTCGCAGCGAGCGCTCGACCTCGTCGGAGAAGTCGACGTGGCCCGGTGTGTCGATCAGGTTGATCCGGTGACCGTCCCAGACACAGCTCACCGCCGCGGCGAAGATGGTGATCCCACGGTCGCGCTCCTGTGAGTCGAAGTCGGTGACGGTCGTGCCGTCATGGACCTCGCCCCGCTTGTGGGTGGCGCCAGTGACGTACAGGATCCGTTCGGTGATGGTGGTCTTGCCGGCATCAACGTGGGCGAGGATGCCCAGATTTCGGACGCCGGTCAGCGGACTGGTGGTATGCAGGTCGGTACGCACGGCCCAAGGCCTTTCAGGATGATCGAGATCAAGGCAGCGCGATACCCGGACGAAACGGCCTGGGGTCAAGCCGGCAGTATCCCCTGATCCAGCATCATTCGCGGGTGCAGCACGACGGCATCGGGATGTACTCGGCCAGTCGGCTCACCGGGCAGGCAGGGATCAGGCGTTCGTCACGGACGTCCAGTGGCGGCCGCGCAGCCGGCACTGGGCACACATAGACATCAGGATCACGTCGTACCGTGAACGGGGAACGACGACAGCGGTGCGGTAACGCACGGTCGGCTCCCCTCACTCGTCGAAGCGCGCACTGCGATGTCGTAGCAGCGCGCGACGCGAGTGTAGTAAGCCAGGATGAGCCCGTGCACCGGATTTTCGAGCCCGGCGGTCCGGGCGGCTTTCGCCGTGAACCGCTCGACCGCCGCGGTCCAATGCCTTCCAGCCGACGAGGATCCGACAGGGCCGCCTCGGTGGGTCCGCATCCCGGATGCGGTCCGTGCCTCAGCGGCGGCTCCGGAAAGTTCGGCGCACGTCGTCGATCCAGGCGCCGGGGACTTCCCAGGGGATGAAGTGGCCGCCTTCGTCGTGGGCGGTGAGATTGACGTGGTTGTACCAGTCGGCGCGGTCGCCGGCGAGCCAGTTGTCGACGCGCTGCTGTGCGGTGGTGACGCCGGGCGGGTTCTCGTAGCCGACGAAGGTGATGCCGGTGGGGGCTTCGATGGCGGGCGTGCGGGGGTGCGCGGGGGTCCAGGGGTAGCGGTTGGCGTTGGCGTAGTAGCGCATCGAGGTGCCGATGGCGTTGTTGGCCCAGAAGATTGTGGCGTGGGTGAGGAGGTCGTCCTTGGTGAAGACGGTCTCGATGTCGCCGTGGTTGTCGCTCCAGTTGACCCAGCGTTCCAGGATCCAGGAGAGCAGGCCGACGGGAGAGTCGCTCAGACCGTACGAGAGCGTGCTGGGGTCGAGGACTTGGGCGGCCAAGTGGACGGCGAAGCGGCGGTCGAAGGCGATGATCCGGGCGTGGATGTCGTCGGGCAGTCCGTCGGGGATGGGCCGGCCTCCGCTGAGGTCCCAGGCGCGGTCGCCGTTGAAGAAGGTGAGTTTCAGACCGGAGCCGATGTGGATGCCGTGGAGCTCGTCCGCGTACTTGTGGCCGAGTTGGCCGGTGACCAGGGCGCCGATGTCGCAGCCGCCGGCGGCGTACCGGGTGTGGCCGAGGATGTCGGTCATGAGGGTGTGCCAGATGTCTGCGACCTTCCAGAAGTTCATGTCCGGGTGATCGGGCAGCGGGGTGGAGAAGCCGAAGCCGGGCAAGGAGGGGACGATCACGTCAAAGGCGTCGGCCGGGTCACCGCCGAAGGCGGCGGGGTCGGCGAGGGGGTCGATGACCTTGGACCAGTGCCAGAAGGTCCAGGGCCAGCCGTGGGTGAGGATGAGCGGGATCGGGGCGGGGCCGACTCCGGGTTTGCGCATGAAATGGACCGGTACGCCGTTCACACGCACCTGGTAGTGCTGGTAGGCGTTGATGGCGGCTTCGGCCTTGCGCCAGTCGTAGTGGTGGAGCCAGTACTCGGCCAGTTCCTGGAGGTAGGCACGGCCAACGCCGTAGAACCAGTCGCTGTTTCCGGCGTCGTCGGGCCAGCGGGTGAGCTCCAGTCGTTTCCTGAGGTCGTCCAGTACGGCGTCGGGCACGTGGACGGGCGTGGGGTCCAGCGGGAAGCGCGGCGTGTCTGCCACGGTGGATTCCTTCCTGTACGGGAGGAGCGGCGCCGCCGGGTGTCAGAGCCCGCTGTCCATGAGCGCGGCCATGCGGGTCAGCGCGGGAAGGGCGGCGGTGTGGTGAGAACCAGTGGAGTTCACCGCCGCGGAGCTGATGGCGTCGGGGCGGTATGCGGACCAGGTGCCATTTGTGATCTTTCTACAACATGCTGGTCAGAAGCCTGGCGGGGCTCTCGTTCGCGCACAACACTCGCTCCCCGAAAGAATGGCCCGGCAGGTGAACGCGGTTCGACGCAAAGCCAGTCAAGGGGGAGCTTCATGAACGACGGGTACTCGATTTTCGCTCGGACGATCGCTGACCTTACGTACCCAGAGGTAGAGGCGAGCCGAGCGGGGAGCATGCGTTCTGCTGCCCACCGGGGTCATCGAACAGCACGGCCCTCACCTGCCACTGGGCACCGATGCCTACGGTGCCTACCAACTCTGCCGACTCGTGATGGCAGAGCTGGAGCAGCGCGGGGTGGAGGCTCTGATCGCCCCGCCGGTCTTCTGGGGGATCAACCAGGTGTCGTCGGCGTTCGCCGGAACGTTCCGTACCCGCCCCGAGACCGCTGTAGCTCTGCACACCGACATCCTGGACTCCCTGGCCACGGACGGGTTCGACCGGATCTTCGTGATCAATCATCAGGGGGACATCGCACACAACCAGATGCTGCTGGACGTGGTGCAGCGCCAGCACGAGCAAGGACGCGCCGGAGTCGTGCTGCTGGAACCCGACTTTATCGCCGACCGGCTCGGTTGCTCGCCGACCCCCGCTCTGGCCTCCTTCGCCATGCAGCCGTTGTTTGAGGGCCTGGAACTGACGGGCGAACTCGGCGTTCACGCCGAAGAGATCGAAAGCGCCCTGATGATGCGCTGGTTCCCCGAACTCGTCGACTACGACGCCATGGCCGGACTGAAGCCGACGGGCCTGAGCCCCAATGACCTCACAGAATGGCGGAAGGGAGGCGAGCACGCCCGCCGGGTGACGCCGCAGGGATTCTTCGGTGCACCCAGCCCCCGTGACCCCTTCCTGTGGCGCTTTCACCAGCGCATGGCCGCAGCCATGGCGGATCTTGTGACCGCGTCGCTGTCACCTTCCCATCGAGCCTAACGATGGTGCGGCATTCATCGGTCGGTTCATGTCGACGAACCAGCAGATGATCTCACCTGCAAGATCACTTTGAAGACGGACCCTAGCCGGACCAGGTGCCGAGACTCATCTCGGCAGTGATGCCGGGCCCGAATCCGGCCAGCAGTCCTTTTTGCCCCTCAAGGGTTGATGCCTCGTCGAACATGCGGGCCAGGGCATCGAGCACCACGGCGCTGGCGATGTTGCCGTACTCGGTGAGCGTGGCGCGACTGAAGCGGAACGCTTCCGGGCGTACGTCGAGGAAGCGGCTCAGGTCGTCCAGGATCCGCGGACCGCCCGCGTGGATGACGTAGAAGTCCAGCTTGGAGGCGTTCCACTGGTGCTGTTCGGCAACGGCACGCAGCGCCGGGGCGAGCGGCTCCATGGTCCCGGGCACGCGCTTGTCGAGCTGGAAGTGGAACCCCGTCGGCCGGACCGCGTAGGAGATCCAGTCCTCGGTGTGAGGGATGAGGTACGAGCCGTTGAATTCCAGTCGGATCCCGATGCCACCGTTGCCTCGGACCGCTGCGGCGGCGATCCCGTCGCCGAACAGGCCATTGGACAACAGCGATCCCACGCCCAGGTCGCTGGGCTGGTAGCACAGCGAGCAGAACTCGCAGGCGACGACGAGCACATTGGCGTCGGGGTACGCCGTGCAGAAGTCGTGGGCGCGGTTGACGGCCGCACCGCCTCCGGCGCATCCGAGTTGCGCGATGGGCAACTGCCGTGTTTCCGGGCGGAAACCCATTGTATTGATGAGCCATGCGGTAAGCGACGGCATCATGAAGCCTGTGCAGGAGACATAGACGATCAGATCGATCTCCTGCGGCTCGAGTTCCGCGTGATCGAGCGCCTGGCGCACCACGGCGGGCACTCGGGCTTTGGATTCCGCTTCGTAGACGGCGCTGCGGGCATCGAACCCCGGGTGCTGCAGCACCTCTTCTATCGGCTGGATCAGGTGTCGCTTCTGTACCCCAGTGTGCTCGATCAGACTGAGGATCAGAGGGAGTTGCGGATGGGCTGCATGCAATCGCGTTGCCAGTTCGAGGGTTTCCTCGTTGGTGATGACGTTGTCAGGTACCGTTACTGCCGGTTTGCACAGAACCGCCATGGATATCCTCCCAGCGTCTGATGGTCCATACGGCACAGCCTTGGCCAGACTTGGGGTCATTCATCAGGTGACACGCGCGCGGCTTGATGCGCGCGGGGGGCGAAGAGCGCCCAGTGGTTCCGGCGGCGTTGGCCGACAAGTTGGCCGACAATCCTGAGACGGCGCAGACAGCCTGAGACGGCGTAGACACGCCGACCGTCGCGAGCAGAGCGCTCGCCATACGACTGGATCCGCATCCGCCACGCGGTTGGCCAACGACCCACAACGCTACGCCAGGCGGGTGGAGCGTGCATGCCGACCGGGGCACCGGTTCACATCCGACGCGAGGGTCACCCGTTCGGAGCATTGCAGCTGGTCATCGGCCGGCCGGTCGGTTGAAGTGGACGGTGGATTCGTTCGACCTCCGCAGCCGTCCTGTGCGCTCCATGCCGCCTCTGGACCGGCGCAGGCGCCGACAACGGGCGCCGTCTGATCGCCGGGGACCGGCGGCACCGCCGGCATCTGCCTCGGCATGTGGACCACCAGTGGTACGCCCACCCTGCCCATCGCGCTGTCCGGCCCGGAAGGACCCCCACATGACGCCAGCAGCACCCCCGGAGAACAACAAGCAGCTGACCATCGGAGGCGACCTGACAATCAACCGCCTCGGCTTCGGCGCGATGCACCTCACCGGCCCCGGAATGTGGGGCCCACCGGAGGACCCCGACAACGCCATCGCCGTGCTCCGCCGCGCCGTGGACCTGGGTGTCACCTTCATCGACACCGCCGACGCCTATGGGCCCGGCGACAACGAACGCATCATCCGTGAAGCTCTGCATCCCTACCCCGGCGAACTGGTGATCTGTACGAAGGGCGGCATGCTGCGCTCCGGGCCGGATGACTGGCCGGACGAGGGCGAGCTGTACATCGTCCCCCTGGGCCGTCCGGAATACCTCCGCCAGCAGGTCGAGATGAGTTTGCGCAACCTCGGCGTGGAACGCATCGACCTGTACCAGCTGCACAGCATCGATCCGGCCGTCCCTCTGGCCGACCAGCTCGGCGAACTGGTCAGGCTCCAGGAGCAGGGCAAGATCCGCCACATCGGCATCTCCGGACAGCCCGGAGTCACCGTGGAGCAACTCGAGCAGGCCCGCAAGACCGCGGCCCTCGTCGCAGTGGAGAACCGCTACAACGTCGCCGACCGCGTCGGCGAAGAAGCCCTGCGTTACGCGGAGGAGCACCGTATCGCGTTCATCCCCTGGTTTCCCATGGGCCACGGAGAGCTCGTCGGGCCTGACGGTCTGCTCACCCCGATCGCCGCGCGGTACGGCGTGACGGCCTCGCAGCTCGCCCTGGCCTGGCTGCTGCACTGCTCACCGGCCACCCTGCTGATCCCGGGCACCGCTTCCCTCACCCACCTGGAAGAGAACATGTGCGCGGCCGACATCCGGCTGAGCGACGACGACTGGAACACCATCACCTACGAAGTCGACCGCAGCCGGTCCGCCGGCATCGCCCCCGTGCCGGTGCGGTGAGCGTCAACCACGCGACGACGGAGGACTCATGGACACCTCATACGTGCACCCCAATGCCACCGTTCTGCGCTCCTTGTACGCAGACCTCGCCCGAATCGCCGACTACGTCGATGACGACGTGGTGCTGCACACCGCGCAGCGAGGGATCGTCGGCCGGCCGTCGAAGGTACACGGCAAGGAAGCCGTCCTGGCGCATGAACGCGACCTCATCCGCCTGACGGGCCACACCCTGGTCATGGACGTGGAGCACATCACGGCCAACGACGAGTTCGGGGCGGTGCTCGGAACACTGCGAGCACATCGCGACCGCCGGGACATCGCGATGCCCTTCTGCGGACTGTGGCGCTTCAAGGGCGGCAGGATCGTCGAGCACTGGGAGCACGCGTATGACCCGCTGCTCCTCGACCGGTCCCTGACCGGCGGTACCGAACCCGTGGCGCCCTGAACGCCGGTCGGCCCCGCCGAGCCCGTGCGGGCGCGGTGGGGCCGAAGCCCGTCCGGTTGGGCACAGAAAGCTCAGCCTGGGCGCCGGGGAGATCGCCGCACGGTGTTCATGACATCCTGTGACATCACAACTCGCCGGGACTGGATCGGCGGACGTCCGGGGGTTACGGGGAAGGTCGATGAGGCTCTGCTTCCTGGTGGAGGAGCACTACCGTCACGACGGCATGCCGATTGAGGTGATCCGTCAACTGACATCTTGGGGGCACCAGGTGGACGTGCTGCGGCCGGGCGGTTCCCTGCTGCGCATGACCGAGACGGTGCAGGCGGGCACCCATGACGCCTGGGTTCTCAAGACCGTCTCCGGCGGCCCAGGGCTCACCTTGCTCGAAGCCGCGGCCGCGGCCGGGATGACGACAGTCAACGACGCCCGGTCGATACGAGGTGTACGGGACAAGGCACTGGCCGCGGCGATCGGTCGCAGCCGCGGGCTTCCTCTGCCGCAGACCTACGCGGCGGCGCGGCCGGAGCTGCTGGCGGAGATACCGGCGTCGGAGTACCCGCTGGTCGTCAAGCCCGCCGACGGAAGCTCGGGGCGGGCCGTGTACCTGGTGTCGTCACCGGATCGACTCGCCGCAATGGTCCCCGAACTGGCGAGGGAGGGCATGCTCATCGCCCAGCCGTATGTGACCAACCCGGGCATCGACGTCAAGGTGTACTGCGTCGGCGGCGAGCTGTACGCGACCGAGCGCTGCTCCCCGCTCCACCCGGACCGCTCGGTGCGAGAACGTCGCGTCCCGCTGTCGGCCGAGGTGGCCGGGATAGTCGCCCAGGTCGGGGCGGTCTACGGCCTCGATCTGTACGGCGTGGACGTGCTGCTGGGACCCGACGGTCCTGTGGTCGTCGATGTGAACGATTTCCCGAGTTTCCGTCAGGTCCCCGACGCGGCGGCCCGGGTGGCACGAGCCGTGCTCGGGCTGGCCCGCACAGGCCAGGCGTCCGGCGCGGCCACGCTGCCCTCCCCCCGTCCGCCGGAACAGCACAGCGAGGCCGGCGGGTCGTCGTTGACACCGCGCCCGCACCCTGCGCAGGTCCCGACTCAGGTGCAGGTTCCTGCGGCGGCGGGTGAGAGCGCATGAGGATTGGTCTGATCACGCCCGAGCCCGACCATCCGCTGCTGGCCGACACCGCCGCCCTGCTCACCCCCGAGCATCGAGTGGAGACGCTGGACCCGAAAACGGTGGTCGACGTCCTCGAGCCGCTCGCCGACGTCTACCTGCTGAAGTCGCGTACGCCACGTGCCCTGGCCCTCGCCCGCGACCTGGAGCAGCGGGGCGCCCCAGTGGTGAACTCGGCTGCGGCGACCGCTCTGTGCCAGGACCGTACGGCGATGGCGGAACAGGCCCGGCGGGCCGGCCTTCCGTTCGCCGCTACCCGCACCGTCACCGCCCTCACTCAACTGGCGTCCGGCCCACGGCTCCCCGGCCCGGTCGTGGTCAAGAGCCGCCACAGCCGAAAGCACGACCTGGTGGCCCGCATCGACAACGACAGACAACTGCGGGAGCTCGCCGCCGCATACCCACAGGAGCCGGTCGTGGTCCAGGAGTTCGCACCGAACAGCGGCTGGGACCACAAACTGTGGGTGGTGGGAGACCAGCTCTTCGCAGCCCTGCGCCGTTCCGAACTCTCGCCCGCAGGGCAGGGCTCCGCACGCCCGCTCGCCCTCGATGATCTGCCGCCCGGCTGGCCCGCCTTCGCGCGCCGGGTCGGCGAGGTCTTCGAACTCGACGTCTACGGCGTGGACGTCATCGACACGGGCGATGGCGCCCCGCTGATTGTTGACATCAACGCCTTCCCCGGAGTCCGGGGTCAGGCCGGTGCTCCGGAGGCCCTGGCGGCACTGACCTTGCGCAGAACCAACCGGTCATCGACTGCCGGCATGCGGCGGGCGACTGGGGCGCGGGGCAAGTCGAGCGCGACTGCAGCCACTCCTGCTTCCTGACAGGCAGGCGTCGCATTGTGCGGGGCGTCCGGCGTGTCCGGGGGACATGGGCGCGAGGCTCCGAGACCAATGGCAGGTGATCGGTTCACCCAGGCGTCGTGGGAGGGCGCGGCGGGGCCATACCTTGCGAGGACGCACATGAGGAAGCTGCTGCCCACACGGCTGCGTGTCTGCGGGGAGTCCGCCGGTCCCCCGCGCGCACCGGCCCCGCGCCCGCCGGACGGCGGGTCCTGCTGCCCGCCCTGCTGCTGGGCCTGACGGCATGGCTGGCGCCCACCCCGCAGGCTGTCGCCGACCCCCAGTCGGGCCACGCCGCCGCCTCGCAGCGAACCATCAAGGCCTGGGGATGGAACCAGTACGGCCAGGTCGGTGACGGCACCACCACCGACCGCCTCACACCCGTCACCGTCCCCGTCCTCACCCGCGTCCGCGCCATCTCGGCCGGGGCGAACCACAACCTGGCATCGCCCTGCTGTGCGACGGCACCGTCAAGGGCTGGGGGCACAACCACACCGGGCAGCTGGGCGACGGCACCGTCACCGATCGCCAAACGCCCGTCCCGGTCACCGGGCTCGCTGGCGTCCGCGCCGTCTGGACAGGCGGAGGTCACAGCATCGCCGTCTGAGCCCGCGCCCACGCCGCCGCTTCGCTCCCCCACCAGGGAAGCGGCGCGGGAGCGAAGCGGCTGGTGTGCGGGAGCGTCCCCGCGTACGCGGGGTGAGGCTGAACGAAATGACGTTGGGTTCCTTGGCCTGAATCAGGGATGATCTCCGCCGTGGCAGAGAAAGCGAGTGCGGGATCGGGAGCGAGTTTCTACAACGAAGCCGGACGGTGGGATGAGCGGCTGAGTTGGGCATACGGTCTCGTAGCGGACGATCCGGGAGAGCGGGCGGCGGCGCTGACCCAGTCCAACAGCCACAGGAAGACCTCCGACGCTCACGACCGGATGCACGAAGCGTGGCGACGAAGGTTGCCCCTGGACAGGAACAGGGCCGCCGGAAACTACTACGAGGCCCTGAGGCATTCGCTGCCCGGGGCTTTGTGGGACCGCCCACCCGGCACAGACATCGCCGCGTGGCCCGGCCTCCCTTACGCGCTTCTCTACCTGGAGTGGGAGGCGAGATATCCGCATGAGTGGACACAGCATGCCAAGGCATGGGGCACAAAGGAGCACATGATCCGAGCCCTGGCTGTCACTCACCGCGACAAGTCCACCCGAGCCAAGCTCGCCGACCTGATCGAGATCGTCGTACAGCGTCCCTACCGCTGCAAGGACCACGAGTATGTACGCGTTGCCCGGGCCGTGGACAGCGATGACCTGCGCGGCAGGCTCAACACGGCCGCCCGCACGGACAATCCATGGGCGCGACGCCACGCCGGCTACATTCTCTGGCTTCTCGATCGCCCCGAAGTTCCCCATACACGTCACGTCTGGCGACAGTGGCTGACGTCAGAATGCAGAGAGCAAGTGCTGCCCGACCGGCCAGATGGAGAGCCGGCTGAGGCCGCCTACTGACACGGCTCATGACTAACCCATCGACATCCGATTTCCAAATCCGCTGACATTTCGATACCCAACGGCAATGAATTCCATATCGAGGTTGATCGCCGTTTCGGCTTGCCGTCACCGCAACGCATTCACATAACGGCGACTTCCGTCCCGGGCACTCTAAGCGGCAACTGACCTGCGGCGTTGCCCTTCAGAAGCAGATGCTTAGCCCGCCGCCCATCTCCTGACCAACTGAATTGCGCGCGCCGGTGCGGGCTGGTGCCGGACTTTGTCTTCGGAGCCGCCGAAGGTCTCGACAACAGGGGCGCCAGCAGCGGTCGACTGCGACGCATACCCGAAATGCGCTCTTCGTATTCGCATGCAAGTCTGGTAGCAGCCCATCGTCCGACATCCGCTACAGGAGGCACGATCGTGGGCAAGAAACAGAGTCGGCAGAACCGCGGCGCCCGCACCGGCGGCCATGAGCGCAGCGCCACCGTGGAGGCGAAGGAGCAAGTGAAGACATCGGCCGCACATGAGACGGTGCGCCCGATCTCGGAGCCGGTCTCCCATAAGCAGCAGCGGAAGTTCGGCCACAACTGACCCTCCGGCGATGTTTTGCCGTCAACGTCGGCAGGGTCAAGGTCCCTTCCCAGCCGGTCTCCGATATCGGAAATCAGCTCCTGACGGGAACGTCGGCAGGCTGCCGCCGCTCCCGATAAGTGGGCTGCCTGCACGCCTGCGAGCAGTACGACGCTGCCCGCCCCGGGCCCGCCACCGCTCACGATCGGGCCGTCGCAGACCCGGCACGTGCCTGGAGACCTTGCTCCAGCGCGAGCCGGGACGGGAAGAGCTCGACGAAGGGCCACCCGAGACGACCGGCCAGCGCACGGGCGACTCCAGCCGACTCACGGCCACTCCGACGAGATGACCGTCAGCGACGGCGACGACGCTCGGATGAAGTGCCTGGAGCGCGGCGACGACATCGGAGAGCCGGAACACCGGCGGCAGCTCGGGACTGGTCGCCTCGGTGTCCAGTCGGACGACCGCTTCCAGATCGTCCGGAGCAAAGCCCCTCACGTACCGGCCGGCCACGCTTCGCCTCCAGTCGGCGTCGCCCCTCCTCCCATGATCGGCCCCCGCTCACGACCCCGCCTGTCCGGTGGACAGGAACCAGCCGGGCGCCGGGTGGCGTCGGGGCCGAGGAGGTCGTGTACGGCTTGGGGGCCGGGGTTGCGGCGTCCGCCGGCACGCACGTGTCGGCGGACCGGGACACCTCGTCGGTCAGGCACCCAGAGTCTGGCAGGCAGGGCAGAGCTCGTAGCGGCCATCGTTCACCACGCTCCCCCAGCCGCGGCACTCGTCGCAGTCGCGAGCCAGGGCGATGTTCGCGCGGGGGGCAGGAGCGTTGGGGTGGGCTCCAGTGGTCATCAGGTCATGTTCCTCGGGTAGAGGGCTATACATAGCAAAATTATGACATAAGGTGCATATCTATGCAACGACTTCCTGTGACTCGGTACGCGTGGATCACATCGAGCTCGCGTCGGCCGCAGCCCGGGCGGCGCGCCATGCCGGTACCGCTACCCAGGGTCCGCCGTGAAGCGGCCAGGGGGCGCTCGAAAACCTCGGCGCCCACGTAGCCCGCAGATGCATTTCGAGCCTGCCGTGGGTGGCGGTCGCCGTCGGCGGAAGGGGATCACATGCGTCACCCACGGCCCCTCCCGGGCTCGTCACAGGCGCTTAGGGCCGCCAGGTGCGCAGGTGCTCGGCGACGCGGCCGGCGGTGCAGCGCGGGTCGTACAGGTCGCGAGCCAGGGCAGTGAGCTCCTCTCGGGTGGGAGCGACGGGGACGCCACTGGCCTCGAGGTACATGACGGCGACGGCACAGGCGACCGTGAGGTTGGAGCGCTCCAGCCACCGGCAGCGGCCCAGCGTGTGGACGAGAGCAGCGGCGCGCGCGAAGGGGCCGCCGTAGACGGGTTGCTCCAGGAGCTCGGCGCGATGGCGGGCGACTGCACTGATGGGCACGCCGAGGTCGTCAGGGGCGGGATCGCGGTGGCCGGCACGCTCGGCCACCTCCAGGACCCAGGACAGATCGACATGCAGGGACATGCTCACGCAGCGGCGCCCCGCGGACTGGTGGCGGTGCCGTACTGCGCGTCCATGCCGGCTTCCAGGTCGTCGAGAAAGGCACCGTGAGTGTCGATGAGGCGCTGGGCGGCGGCCATGCCTGCCGCCCGGGCACCGGAGGTGTCCTCGGCGATGAGACGCTCGATATACCGGTTGAAATCGAGGCCGCGGGCGGCTGCGGCGTCCTTTCCGGCGGCGAGTACGCCGGGCTCGATTCGCACCTGCGTCTGCTTCTTCGCGCTGCTCATACAACCGAGGGTAGCAGGGTGGTAGCAGCCAAGGGGGCTGGATTGGACTGGCGGCACAACTCGCGGGCGCGCATGCGGGTTCAGGCGTCTTCCAACGGCCAGGTCTGCAGAACCTGGTCCAGGCGGTGATAGGCGTCGTCGAACCAGGCGTCGGTCAGAACGACAGTGACCGTCACGGTAGTGAGCGACATCGAGCGGTCCGCGATGGTGACGTGGGCCCGCTCACCGTCCGGATCGAGCTCGATGAGCATCTCGGTCGTGCGCTTGCCCTCAAGCCACGCGACGTCCGCCCCGCCATCGAGCGCGTCCAGGACTCCCTGCCACACCGTCAGGTCCTCTGGGAAGATCCACGTCGCGATACTTCCGCGTACGAAAGCGGTGTCGACGATGATCTCTCCGACCAGCGCGTCGGTGCGGGGTGGGTCCTGGGCGGACTTCTTCCCGGTGATCCGTACGATCACGCTGGTGCCCTCGCCCTCCAGACTGATCAGGTCGATCGGACCCTCGGACGCCATCGCTGCTCCCACCCTCCCCGGTACTTGTGCCCGGCACCATAGCCGACGGCGCTGACGCCGTCTCACCGACGTTGATACTGCATGACACGTGCGCATGGTGTGGAGAGGAGCAGTTCGCGAGCCCGGCGGGCCCGCCGCAACGCGAGGGGACCACGAGCGCATGATCTCCCACGTAGCCGGCGCACATCCATTGAGCCACCACCACGCTCATGAGCAGCCACCTGGTCAGGCTGTCCCGGCAAGCCCAGCAGCCGCCAACCGGCTCTCGCGGCCGCATGAGATCCGGACCCCGTCGACCTGCACCAGCTGCTGCTGACCGACGCGTCGGTGGACACCGTGGTGTACGTGCCGGCGCTGCCCCATATGCCGTCGCTGCAACCTGTCCCGGTTACCGGAGGGTGCGGAAGCGCGCTGCGTCACCTATGCGCTCGGCAGTCCTCCTGTACGCGAACCAGGGCATGAAGAACTGGGTGGTCGGTCCGACCGCCAGTGCATACAGCACGGTGCCGACACCCACGCTCCCACCGAGCAGCCAACCCACGGCGAGCACGGTGATCTCGATCAGGGTGCGGATGAGCCGGATGGAACGCCCGGTTGCGGCGGACGCGCCGGTCATCAGCCCGTCCCGGGGCCCGGGTCCGAAACGCGCGCCGACGTAGACGGCGACAGAGAATCCGTTGAGGAGGACACCACCGACGAGCAGACCGACCCGGGCGGGA
This sequence comes from Streptomyces sp. NPDC048479, assembly GCF_040651435.1. Taxonomy (NCBI): domain Bacteria; kingdom Bacillati; phylum Actinomycetota; class Actinomycetes; order Kitasatosporales; family Streptomycetaceae; genus Streptomyces; species Streptomyces sp. NPDC048479. The sequence continues at coordinate 161,359 of NZ_JBEZKA010000015.1, read as the reverse complement.
AATCCGAGGTGCTCGGGGATGAGCGAGAGACCGAGATCGGCTGAGTACGCCAGGACGATGATGTTGGCGAAGGTGCCGAACTTCGGCCTCTGCTCGAGGGGGATCCACAACAGCAGCACGAGAACACCCACGACGGCGGTGATCGTGCCGAAGCTCAGGAAGGTGTGGTGCTCCAGACCCTCGGACAGGACGGTCCAGGGGGTGACGCCCAGCGAGGCCCGGACCGTGACCGCGAGGCTGAATCCGTACAGGGCGAGGCCTATGAACAGTTGGGGCAGGCGTCGCAGCGGCCGCTCGCCGAGCGGGACGTAGGTGAGTGGGGGCGGGGGCGGGCCCATACGGGACCTGCGCGGAGTCGCGGTGCGATCCTCGTGACCGCGGTCCGTGATGTCCTGGTGCATGCCTGGTTGCCTCCATAATGTGCTTCTGCGCCTTCAAGGCCAATGGGGCAACTCTGTACAGTGATTGGCCCAGATAACATGGCCAATCTCGGGAGAATGGTGTGACAGACACGAATCCGTTCCCGCTCGTGGGCAGAGTGGGCCGCACGGACCGGACCCTGGGGAGCCGAAAGCTTGCCGCGATGCTGCCCGACCCGGCGGGAACGAGGCCCGCCTACCGTCACCTGGCCCAGGCGATCAGCGCGCTGATCCTGGACGGACGCATCGCGTTGCACGTCAAACTCCCCGCCGAACGGGAACTGGCCGCCGCCCTCAACACCAGCAGGACCACCATCACCGCCATGTACGACCTGCTGCGCGAGAGCGGATACGCGCACAGCCGCCAGGGCTCCGGTACCTGGACGACCCTGCCCGAGGGCCGTACTCCCAGCGGCATTTCACGGCTCCTCGGGCCCGAGGACACCGCGATCGACCTGGCCAGAGCCGCACCCGGACTGCCGGAGCAGACGCTCGTCGATGCACTCGTCCAAGTCACCCCTCGGCTGGCCGAGCACGCGCACACTCCCGGCTACCACCCCTACGGCCTGCCGGAACTGCGCGCCGCCATCGCCGAGCGTTTCACCCAACGGGGTCTGACCACCGTGCCCGAACAGATCCTGGTGACCTCCGGCGCTCAGCACGCACTCACGCTCGTCATAGGGCTGCTGTGCCGCCCTGGCGACCGGGTCATGGTCGAGAACCCGTCCTACCCGAACGCTCTGGAGGCCATGCGCCGCGCTCGGCTGCGCACCGTGTCGGTCCCCGTGACCGATACCGCCTGGGATATCGAGATCATCGAATCGACCTTCCGCCAGGTGGTGCCCCAACTGGCCTATCTGATCCCCGACTTCCACAATCCGACGGGCTGCCTCATGCCCGAGCACGAGCGCGTCCGCATCCTGAGCGCCGCGGCGCGCTCCGGCACCTGGCTGGTCGTCGACGAGACCCTGGCCGACCTCGCCCTCGACGTCCCCGCCCCGCCGCCCTTCGCCTCCCACACCACGCCCGGTGGAACCGGCCAGGTCATCACCATCGGCTCGATGAGCAAGACGCACTGGGGCGGTCTGCGCATCGGCTGGCTGCGTGCCCCCGCGCGGCTGGTCACCGAACTTGCCGGCCAGCGAGTCGCCACCGACATGGGCGGCTCAGTCCTGGACCAACTCCTGGCCCTCGCCCTGCTGGCTCGGGCCGGGGAACTCATGCCGCCCCGCCTGGAACAGATGCGCCGGCAGCGCGCCGCTCTGGCCGCGGCCCTGGCGGAGCACATCCCGCAGTGGACCTGGCAACTGCCGCCAGGCGGTCTGTCGCTGTGGGTTGACCTGGGCGAGCCCGTCGCCTCGGCGCTGGCCGAGCGGGCATTGGAGAACGGGGTACGCATTGAGAGCGGCGCCTACTTCGCCACCGATCCGGGCATTTTCGAACAACGGCTCCGCATCCCCTACACCACACCTCCAGAAACCCTGCGCGAGGCTGTACACCGCATGGCCGCCGCCCTCGCCGATGGCCGCCCGCTCCCGTCGACTACCCGACGACCGCACTGGGTCGCCTGAGAGCGGCCCTGCCTGCCGTCGCTTCACCGTTCCTTGACGCCAGGGTCAGCGCCTCATCCATAGCGACCACGTTAGCCACGTACTCAACGCCATCCAGAACCTGCTGCGGTGCTGGGCCGGAACCTGCACCACATGCCAACGCCCCTACCCAACCCAAGAACCAGAAGACAGTCCGCACCCGTGCGGGGACGACGAGGTGCGGGACTTGATCCGTGCGGCGGCCAGGCGGCCCGCCGCGTCCGGCGCCGAGAGCCCGACCGACGTTGCCGTCCTACGGGCCGAGGCGATACCCGTCGAGGACGGGGTGCTGAGCGACGAGGCTCTGTTCGACCTGGTGGGTGACTCCCGGTTCGTACTGATCGGAGAGGCATCCGCGCGGGACGCTCTTGAGCCGATCAGGGAAGATCAGGGAAGAGGAGCGCCGCGGGCAGTGAGCCAGAGTTCGTACCACTCCTCTCGGGTGAGGTCTGGTTCCTGCTGCGCAGCGTCACGGCAGGCGCGGATACGTTCAGGACGCGCGCTTCCGATCACCGGCACGATCCCGGCCGGATGCCGCTGGAGCCACCACAGCAGAATCGTCTCCGGCGTCGTGCCCTTCTTGTCGGCCAATGACGTGATGAGCTGCGCGGTCGCGTACTCGTCCGGCGTCTGCTGCCGACCCGTGAAACGGCCCTGCGCGAGTGCCCCCCATGCCTGCAGGGAAATGCGGTTCGCCTGGCAGAACTCGACCGTACCGAACGGGAAGCCGATTGCAGCGGCCTCCGGGGTGTTCACGAGGACACCGGCTTCGAGCCAGTCCCGCCGCTGCAGGCTCATCTCCAGCTGATTGGCGACCAGCGGGACGTCGAGACGTGCCTGCAGAGGGGCCATCTGCACGGCGCCCATGTTCGACACACCGAACCGTCGCACAAGGCCCTGCCGGTGCAGCGATGTCAGTGCCTCGGCGATCTCGTCCGCGTCTGCCAAGGGATCCGGCCGGTGCAATAGCAGTACATCGATGACGTCGGTACGCAGACGAGCCAGGCTCTCCTCGACCCGCCGGGCGATGCTCTGCCCACGGAGGTCGTAGATGCCGGGCCGCTCGCCGTCTGCAAGACGGATACCGCACTTGGTCTGCACGACGATGCGCTCACGCAGTCCTGGGGTGCGGGAGAGAACCTCACCGAAGACTGCCTCAGCCTTCCCGTGCCGGTAGATGTCGGCGTGGTCGAACGTGCTGATCCCGCAGTCCAGCGCCGCCTCGATGGCTGCCTCGGCATCTGCAATCTCCGGCGCGCCGTAGGGCTCGGTATCCCAACTGCCGCCGAGCCCCATGCACCCGTACAGCAGCCGCCCACCGCTCGTCCCGGCATTCGTCGTCACACCGTCACCTTACGACGCAGCATCAGCAGCAGCTGTCCATGAACCGTTCGGACGATCGATCCTGTTGCCTGAGGGTCAATGGAGGTCGATGCCGCCCCGACTGCTTCGATGTCACCGGCGCCCTCTGCGCTCAGGGTTTCGGACGGTGCAACCGGGTTGGACGCCGCTCTCTTTGGGGATCCAGCGTCAGGCGGCCGACCCCATTTTTCGACGTGTCAGTTCCCATCAGGCGGCCCGCAGTTCCCTGCGGAGAGAGCGGCTCGGTGCGGTCGGCACCGGGCCGACGCCCTGAGGCCTGCAGATGCTGCAGACCTCAGGGCGCGGTGTGTCAGTGCTTCGTGACGGCGTCGAGTGCGTTGACGATGCCGTAGCCGTAGAAGCCGTTCACCCGCCTGTGGCCTTTGCAGGTCGCGTCTTCGATGCCGTTGCCGTCGGGGTCGTACAGTCCGGTCGGGCAACCGGGGTTGTCCGCCTGGGCCTTGAGCAGCGCCTGCAGAGCCTGCGGGCCGGCCCACGGGTGGGTGCTCTTGAGGAGGGCCGCGACAGCCGCCACGTGCGGGCCGGCCATCGAGGTGCCCTGCAGGAAGGCGTACTCGTTGTTGGGCATGGTGGCCAGGATCCGGCCGTTCTTCGACGGGGTGTCCGGGATCTGGTACTTGTCGCCGCCCGGGGCCGCGACGTCGACGACGCCGAGTCCGTAGCTGGAGTAGTACGACTTCAGGTTCTGCACGCCGGTGGCGGAGACCGTGACGACACCCGGCAGCTGGGTGGGGATGTCGAAGCACTTGTGCGGGTCTACGGTCCGGGGAGCCGGGGTGGTGTCGTCGGGGCTGGATTCGTCGACGATCGCGTCGGAGTCGAGGTCGTGGTTGGAGTTGCCCGCGGACGCGACGTGCAGCGTGCCCTTGCTCTGTGCGTACAACGAGGCCCGGTTGACCGCGTCGACGATGGCCTTCTGGTCCGGGTCGTCGAGGCAGTTGTAGAGCCACGGGTCGATGTAGTAGCTGTTGTTGGTGATCTCGACGCCATGGTCGGCGGCGAAGACGAACGCGCAGACGACACTCTCCGGGAAGAAGAGGCTGGTCTTCGGGTCGCTCACCTTGATCGAGGCGACCTTGACCCCCGGAGCAACGCCGGCCACGCCGATGCCGTTGCGGGCGGCGGCTATCTCACCGGCGACGTGCGTGCCGTGGTAGTCCTCCGCCGGGTCGTACGGACGCCAGGCACCTTCGCTGGTGTCCGCAACGCCGCCCACGCAGTTGGCGGACTGAGGCTTGGAGAAGTTCGCGGCGAGGTCGGGGTGAGTGTCGTCCACACCCGTGTCGATCACGGCAACGGTGACGTTCCTGCTGCCCGGGTTTACCTTGGCTGCCTTGTCGGCGCCGATGGCGCGCAGATCCCACTGGTCGGCCTCGAGCGGCTCGGTGCCATCGGTGGCGGCCGTACGGGCCTGGGCCTTGGCGCTGTCCACGTACTCCGGGGCGCCCATCTCGGTGGTGCTCGCAGGGGCGAGTGCGGCGGTACGCGTGGCACCCGCGCTCTGCACGCCCTTGACCGTGCGTATCTGCTTGGCGAAGTCGGGGTTCGCCGAGTGGACGACGATGACGCCGATCTTCTCATAGGCGATGACAACGGTGCCGCCGGCTTCGGCTATCGCCTTCTCAACGGCCTTGATTTTGCCGTGGTTCGCCTTGGTGTTGACCACGTACGAGAGCGTGGGGCCGTCCGTGGTCGCTGTGGCAGGGGTGTCCTGCACAGCGGCCTGGGCGGAGGCGACGCCCGGCAGAAAGCCGAGCGACGCGGTCAGCGCCAGTCCGGCCGGTACCGCGAGGGCGGCACGCAGGCGTCTGGAGCGCAGATGAGCCATGGAGGTACTCCACATCATCAAAGGGCTGCCCGAATTGTGTACGCACGGGCGGGGTACGTGACGAAGCAAGCTAGCGTCGATCAAGCGTGCGTATCAATGCCAACGGCAATAGGCTTCCTTACTTGCTTCCGGCTCCTCGTAGACATTTCGCCCACCGCGCGATGCTGAAGATCATTGCCGTCGGTGGCGGTGCGTCCGGGGCGACAGCCCGGCCAGGGCACGTCGGGGCCGGTCACCCCGTGGTTGCTGGTGCTTCCCGATCGCACCGGGTCGTCGGCCGGCTGTATCTCCAGCCCACACGATCAAGAGTCCTGGCGGTACTGGGGTGTTGGTAAGAATCGTGACGGGCCAGGAGCCAAATAGTTGGTCTTCGTTGGCCCCTGGTGTGGGGTACCGACAACGGTCAACGGGCAGCGGGTTCATGCGTAGGTCGCGAGGACCGCGCTCAGCGGACAGCCTCGGAATGAACCGTCCACGTGGTGTGAAACGTCATCCCTTGACTGCGAATGTCGGTGTCTTCCTTCAACTTCACAGCGTCAGCCAGCACGAATGGCGGGTTGGCCTCGCTGAGGTCAAACGTGGGCAGCGTGCCCGCGCCATCAGGGCAGCCGCGGCCACGGCGCGCATGGCGTCGGAGGCGTCCAGTGAGTCCGCGGTGCCGGCTCGACGGCGAAGTCTGCGGCGTCGCCGTTGCCGAAGGGGCCGATGCCCCAGGTGCCCATGGTGATCTCCTCCAGGAGTCCGCGGTGCCGGCGTGAGCAGGAGCGGCAGGCGATTCCTCCGCGAGTTCGCCCGCAGGCGGAGTGCCACCTCGCCGGTGCTGTGCGCTGCGGCCATCGAGGTGCCGGAGAGTGGGGCGACCGCGGCACTGTGATCGCAGGGCCTGGCCCTGCCCTCGAACTCGGGTTTCGTGGAAAGGCACGTCAACCGGATCAAGATGCTCAAGCGCCAGATACTTGAGCCCACCGACCGAAAAAGCAGCACAAAGCAGGCGTACGCTGGTCAGAACGCCGTATTGCACCGCGAGTGAACGCTGGAGGCGGCGCATGACCGACCCTCACGGCTTCCTCAAGATCCCCCGTCGGCCCGTCCCGCCGCGCCCCGTCGAGGAACGGCTGAGCGACTGGTACGAGGTCTACGCGGGCCAGGCGCTGCTTCCGCTCGTGTCCGAGCAGGCCGGGCGCTGCATGGACTGCGGCCTGCCGTTCTGCCACAGCGGCTGCCCGCTGGGGAATCTCATCCCCGAGTGGAACGCGTACGCGACGCAGGGCGACTGGCGAGCCGCGGCCGAGCGGCTGCACGCGACGAACAACTTCCCCGAGTTTACCGGGCGGCTGTGCCCGGCGCCGTGTGAGGACGCCTGTGTGCTGGCCATCAATGCCGATCCGGTGACGATCAAGAACGTCGAGCAGGCCATCGCCGACCAGATCTGGGAGCGCGGGTACGCGCCACCGCAGCCGCCCGAGCGGCTCAGCGGCAAGACCGTCGCCGTCATCGGCTCCGGACCCGCGGGACTGGCAGCGGCCCAGCAGCTGACCCGGGCGGGCCACACGGTCGCGGTGTACGAGCGCGCGGATCGAGTCGGCGGACTGCTGCGCTACGGCATCCCCGCGTTCAAGCTGGAGAAACGGCACCTGGACCGCCGCATCGAGCAGATGCGGGCGGAAGGCACCAAGTTCCGCACGGAAGTGGACGTCGGCAGCGATCTCGACGCCACCGAGCTCAGGAGGCGTCACGACGCGATCGTCGTCGCCGTCGGAGCCATGGAACGCCGGGAACTCCCCGTCCCCGGCCGCGAGCTGCACGGCATCCATCAGGCCGTGGACTACCTGACCCTCGCCGACCGGGTCAGGGAGGGCGACTACGCCTCGCCCCCCGTCACCGCCGAGGGCAAGCATGTGGTGATAGTCGGTGGCGGGGACACCGGCTCGGACTGTCTGGGCACCGCCCTCCGCCAGGGCGCCGCCTCCGTGGTGCAGCTGGACATCAACCCGGAGCCCGGCGATGCCCGGCCGGACACCGACCCCTGGCCCACGTATCCGAAGGTCTACCGGATCTCCCATGCCCACGAAGAGGCCCGGGGGCGGGAGGGCACGGATCCGAGGGTCTTCTCCTCCGCCACCCTCCGCTTCGAAGGGGGCCCGGCCGGCCACGTGCACACGCTGCGCCTGACGGAAGTGGAACCCGAGGCCAGAAGGCCGCTGTCGGACACCGAGCGGGTGATCCCGGCGGAGCTGGTCCTGCTCGCCCTTGGCTTCTCCGGTCCCGAACGGGGCACCGGCCTGATGAAGCAGCTCGGGCTCACGCTGGACGAGCGCGGAAACTTCGCACGGGACGCCGCCTTCGCGGCCGAGTCGGACGAGACGGTGGAGAGGGCCGAGACGGCCGAGCAGGCCGTGCGGACCGTCCGCACCAAGACGGACGGGATCTTCGTCGCGGGTGACGCGGGACGCGGCCAGTCCCTTGTGGTGTGGGCCATCGCGGAGGGACGTGCCGCCGCGGCGGCCACGGACCGCTATCTGACCGGCTCCACCGTGCTCCCGGCCCCCATCACTGCAAAGGACCGGCCCCTGGCGGCGTGATGCCCCGGGCCAGCCACTGCCCCCGCGGGCGCGGCCCGAACCTGCCGCGCATCCTCCCCCTCGGCTGTAAAGTGACCGGTGTAACTCCTGTGTGACCCTGGCTGTCGAACCCGCTGGTGAGCGCAGGGAAATGGCCATCTGGGTCGTAACGGTGATGCGCGTGGTCACGTGGAACCAGTCCCGCAGTGCTCGGCCTCGACGGTGCCGCAGTGCAGCTGGCGGTGGGCTTGGTCCGTATCTGTGCCAGGGCCCAGGGTCCGTGGCCCTGGGAGCAGCTACTGAAGGATCTCGTCACCGACCGGACCGACCGCTGATGAATCCACCCGCCCTCGGTAGCCGGCCATAGGGGCGGACGTGGCCGACGAGGTGCGCATCGGTCTGCTCGGTGGCCTGGACGTGGCGGTCGGAGACCGCCACGTCGCCGCCGGGGCGTGGCGGCTGCGCAAGGCCAGGAGCGTACTGAAACTGCTGGCCTTGACACCAGGCCACAGGTTGCACCGGGACCGGTTGTACGACCTGCTGTGGCCCGACCTGGATCCGGAAGCCGCGTCCAACAACCTGCACCAGGTGTTGCATGCCGTCCGGCGCGCGTTGGCGACGGCCGGGACACCCGGCGATGTCGTCGTCCTTCGAGACGACATGGTCGTACTCGGCCCGGACGGCGGCGTCCGAGTCGACCTCGACGAGCTGGAGGAGGCGACACGACGGGCATCGGCCGGCGGCAGGTCGGCGGATTACCGCGCCGCGCTTGCCCTGGCCGAGCATGAACTGTTGCCCGAGGACACCTTCGAGCCATGGACGCAGGAGGTGCGCAGTGCCATAGGTGTGCGGCGCACCGGGCTGAGACTGGCTCTCGCCGAAACGCTCGAGCAGGAGGGCCGCGCCGCCGAGGCGGTCGAGGTGCTGCAGTCTCTGATCGCCGACGATGAATTGAACGAGCCAGGCCACCGGGCACTCATGCGGATCCTTGCAGCTGCGGGGCGACGGCGGGAATCGCTGGCGGTGTACGAGCAGCTGCGCGACGCGCTCCGTGGTGACGCCGGATCCGACCCGGACCCGCAGACCCGCGAGTTCTACCGCACACTGCTGGTCGGCTCGGTCGAGGAGCCGGCCGGTCGCGGTCCCGTCCATCGTCACAACCTGCCGGCGCAGATGACCAGCTTCATCGGCCGGGAACGCGAGATCGTCGAAGTGGAGGAACTGCTCGCGCGAAGCCGACTGCTGACCCTGACCGGCCCTGGCGGTTGCGGCAAGACCCGACTCGCCATGGCCGTCGCAGCCCACCACGTCGAGGCTGTCCGCGATGGTGTGTGGTTCGTCGACCTCGCCGCGCTCACAGACCCCAGGTTCGTTCCGGACGCGGTCGCCGCGGTCTCGACATCCAGCTCTCGCCGAGCAACAGGACGCAAGCGGCGCTGGTCACGCAGCTCGCCGTGCGGGAGCTGCTGCTCGTGCTCGACAACTGTGAGCACCTGGTCGAGTCTTGCGCCGCCCTGGTCGCGGACGTTCTGGCCCACTGTCGGGGGGTCGTTGTGCTGGCCACCAGCCGCGAGCCGCTGCAGGCCTACGGCGAACGCACATGGAGGGTGCCTTCACTCGCGCTGCCGGACGTGCGCCGGCTGCCACCGCCGCCCGAGCTCGGCCGTGTCTCATCCGTGCGGCTGTTCGTGGAGCGGGCCACGGAGGCGGTCCCGCGATTCCAACTGGACGCGGACAATGCGGCCGCCATCGCGCAGATCTGCTTCCGGCTCGACGGGATGCCCCTGGCCTTGGAACTCGCGGCCGCGCGGGTACGCATGCTGACACCGCGACAGATCGCCGAGCGGCTCGACGACGCGCTCAGCCTCCTTGGGCAGGGCAGCAGGCACACGGTAACTCGGCAGCAGACGCTGCTCGCCACCCTGCAGTGGAGTCACCAGCTGCTCGACCCCGAGGAGCGACTGCTCTTTCGTCGGCTCGCGGTCTTCGCCGGCGGCTTCTCCCTGGCCGCGGTGGAGGAGGTGTGCACCAAGGACATCGACCCCGCATCCGTGCTGGATCTGCTCGGCCGTCTCGTCGACAAGTCGCTCGTCCTGGTGGAACGCCACGGCGACGAGGCGCAGTATCGACTGCTCGAAGCGATCCGGCAGTACGCGCGGGAGCGGCTGCGCGAGACCGGGGAACTGGCGGAGACCGAGAGCCGGCATCGCGGCTTCTATCTCGCGCTCGCCGAGTCGCATGACCCTGAGCTGACGACCCGGATCTCCGGTGAGACGTCGCTCCGGCTCGAAGTCGACCACGACAACCTCCGCGCCGCACTGAGATCGGCCCTTGAGAGTGACCCGGACACCGCGCTACGGCTGGCGGTCGCGTTGCGGCTGTTCTGGTCCGAGCGAGGCTACTTCGCCGAGGGGCGGCGCTGGCTGGACGACGCCCTCGCCGCCGCGCGGGCGCCGACCCCGCTACGGGCGCGGGCGCTCACCGGTCAGGGCGTGCTCGCGGTACGGCTCGGTGACGGCTCCCGGCTTGCGTCGATCGGTGCGGAGATCGTGGCGATCCACCGGGCGCAAGGAGACCCGGCGGCACTGGCGTACGCCTGCTACCAGCAGGCGGTCCTGTTGTGGATGCGCGGCACCTGGGACGAGGCAAGGACGGCACTCGACGAGGCATGCGCGCTCGCCCGAGGCGAGCCGTCGGTTCTCGCGGCCGCCGCGCACCAGCGGGGAATCTGGGCCGTCTGCCGGGGTGACGGGAGGGCGGCCCGCGAGGCCTTCGCCGAGAGTCTGCGTCTGCTCGCCGGCCTCGCCGACGGGACCCGGCCGTTCTTCCCCGTCATGACACCCGGGTACATGGCGGAGGAGGACGCCGAGAGCAGGACGTCGGTGTTCTTCGAGGAGACCGTGATGGTCGGGCGGCTGGTGGGCGCGGCACAGGCTCGCGGGTACGCGTTGTCCAATCTCGCGTGGGCCACCCGGCTGGACGGCGGTGCGCAGGAGGCCAGAACAGCGGCCGAACAGAGCGTGGACTGCTTCCGCGTGCTCGGCGACCCCCACGGGGAGTCGCTGGCCCTCAACACCCTCGGAAACATCTGCCGCACCCATCGGGAGTACGACGCAGCGCGGCAGTACCTCGACACCAGCCTTCGGATCAGACGCCGGCTCGGCGACCGCCGCGAGGTCGGGATCACGCTCGGCAGCGTCGGCCTGCTGGCCATGACCGTCGGCGACGTCGACGGCGCGCGGGCGGCGATCGGCCGGGCCCTCGCCGGTTTCGAGGAGACCGACGACATCCCGGGGACGACGAACAGCCTGCTCCACCTCGGGCTTGTCGCCCGGGCCGCGGGCGACGCCGCCACGGCGCGGGATCTGCTCACCCGCGCCCTGGACCTGGAACACGTGGCCGGTTCGACGTGCGCCGCCGGGTGGGTGGCGGCCATGCTGTCCCGGCTGGCGGAGGAAGCGGGCGACCATACCGGCGCGGAAGCTTTCACCGCCCGTTCGCTGGGCCTCTTCACGCGAGTGGGCGACATGAGGGGCCTGGCTCACCTGCGTCGCGCCGGGACACGGGCGCAAAGCCGACGCTAACCCGGTGCTGAGCGGCACCTCCTACGGTCCTTGATGTCGGAGCGAAGACCACACCAAGGAGGCCGACGATGTCGATCGAGACAGCAAGGAGTGTCCTGGGGGACGCCACCATCGGTGAGCTGGAAGCGGCTCTGCGCGGGACGGTAGTACGGCCGGGCGACGCGTCGTACGACGAGGCCCGGTCGATTTGGAACGCCGCGCACGATCGGCGGCCGGCCCTGATAGTGCGCTGCGCCGGGACCGCCGATGTGATCCGGGCGGTCGAGTTCGCGCGCAGCCAGGACCTGCCTGTCGCGGTGCGGGGCGGCTCACACAGCATCGCCGGGTTCTCGACCTGTGACGACGGGATCGTCATCGACCTGTCCGCCATGAAGGGGGCGCGTGTCGACCCCGTGGGACGCCGGGTCGTCGCCCAACCCGGGCTGACATGGGGCGAATTCGACCACGAGACCCAGGCGTTCGGCCTTGCCATGACCGGCGGCCTGGTCTCGACGACCGGTATCTCCGGCTTCACCCTGGGTGGCGGGGTGGGCTGGCTCGTCCGCCGCCACGGCCTGGCCTCCGACAATCTGGTGGCAGCCGATGTCGTCACCGCGGACGGCCGGCTCGTGCACGCCAGTGCGGAGGAGAACCCTGACCTGTTCTGGGCGCTCCGGGGCGGCGGCGGCAACTTCGGTGTGGCCACATCGCTCGAGTACCGGCTGCACCCGGTCGGCCCGCAGGTCCTCGCAGGCCTGATCTTCTACCCCCTCGCCGAGGCACGCCAAGTGGTCACCCGGTGGCGCGACCTGACCGCCGAGATGCCCGACGAGCTGACGACACTGGTCAACCTGACCACAGCGCCCCCACTGCCGTTCCTGCCGGAGGCGGTGCACGGCACCCGGGTCGTGGTCGTCGCCGGCATGTACGCCGGCGCCATCGAGGCCGGTGAGGCAGCGGTCCGTCCGTTGCGCATGCTCGGTACCCCGATCGCCGACCTCATGGGCCCCATGCCCTACGTCGGAATGCAGTCGCTGCTGGACCCGCTGTGGACGCCTGGCGCGTACAACTACTTCACCTCGGCATTCATCGAGCCATCCGACACGGCGATCGATGCGCTGATGCGCCTGCACCTCACCACGCCGACGCCCTCCAGCGAGCTGCACCTGCACCATCTCGGTGGCGCGTACGGTCGCATCCCCGCGGACGCGACCGCGTTCAGCCAACGTGACGCAGGCGTCCTGTGCAACGTGATCGCGCGCTCCGACGAGCCGGCAGGCTTCGACGGGCACGCCGCGTGGGCACGCGCGGCACGGGAGGAGATCGCGCGCCACGGCGACGGTGCCATGTACGTCAACTTCACCGGTGACGCGGCAGAGGACAAGGTGCGCGCCTCGTATCCGGGCGCGGTGCACGACCGGCTCGTGCAGGTGAAGGATGAGTACGACCCCACGAACCTGTTCCGGCTCAATCAGAACATCCGCCCGTCCTCAGCGAGGTGACCCGGTGCACTGCAGACCGCGTGGGCGGTACCGGGGCCACTGTGTCGGTTCCTCCTGCCCGACAGTCGGCGAGGGCTGGGCCGTGCGGCCACCGGTTGCGGTGCGAGCGTGGTGCCATCGGCCCTTGCGATGGCGCCGCAGCGCGACACCGCAAGGGTCCAACTTCGGGGCTGGTGGCCGCAGTCCGCTCGCATACAGGACGGACGCCGTGCGCGTGACCCACGTGCTGATTCCTGGATCCCGTGCTGGAAGCACCTGGACCTACGCCCCAGTGGTCACGTGTCCTCTCAGGTGTACCTCGCGATGGGGATGTGGATATCGAGGACGGCACCGCTGGCGCGGGCTGGTGGCGCGTCCAGACTCTCCAGGACGTGGAGCATCGGCGTGTTGACCGCGGCGACAGTCGCAGTCAAGGTGTGGTGTCCGGCCCGGCGGGCCACGTCGGCCGCGTGTGCGGCCAATGCGGTGCCGAGCCCTTTGGACTGCCATTCGTCCTCGATCAGCACGGCGAGTTCGCCGACCCCTTGCTGATCGGTGCGCATGACATTGGTCATGGCGATGATGCGGTCCGTGCGCTGGGCGGTGGTGGTGACCAAGGTGGTGCCGCGCTCCGGGTCGGACAGCAGCCGCCATCCGGCCGGAGACATCTCAGGTTTACCCGCGTGGTAACGCAAGGCTCGGCTACCCGGCGAGCAACGGCGGTGCAGGGCCTGGATGAGCCCGAGGTCGGCGGGGGTCACCTCCCGGGTCCGGGTGGTGGTGCCGTCGGTCAGCGTGATCGGGTGTGCGGGGCCTCGAGGGCCGGCGTCGGGCATGCGGCGCTCTCCTCACATAGCGAACGTGATTGGCGTGCCGCGGAGCCCTCCTGGGGGCATGTCCGCCTTGGCACAGGAGCAGTCTTTTTCCACTCCCCAGCCGATTCAAGGGGTGTTCGCGCCATATCGATTACGCTTCGCGCACTACTTGTCACTCATCGGAGTGACATTTATGGCTCTCAGTCCTCCTCCGCTGCCCTCGGGCCAAGGAGCGTGCGCGCACCGCTCCGTACGACGTCCCAGTCAGTGCCCGGGTCACGGTCCCGCGCACGCTGCAGCCAGGTCGCCCGGTCCCTGTGCTGACGGCGCAACTGCTCCATGTCCAGTTGGACACCGGGCGGAGGGGCTGCCTCCTCCAGTTCGCTGATGCGCTGGTCCATCGCGGCGAACAGCGCCCGGTCGAGTTCGGTCACCGCGGCGAGGAACTCGCTCGTCGGCATGGTCACCCGACCTGTCTGCGGGCCGGCGAACTCGATCACGCCCTCAGGGTCCGCCCGGTGCTCCCAAGTGACGGTCACGGCGTCGTCCTCGCCGACGATGGTGCGCCAGCAGCGTACGTGCGGGGCGATGCGGAGGTAGCTGGTGTGCAGGTAGCCCGCGCTGTGCCAGGTCAACGCCGCCTCAGCCTCCGGCGTGTCCAGCCAGGCCCAGTCCGGCGAGATGTCAGCCGCGACGTCCAACAGATCCTGTGGCACCGGTTCCATCGCCTCCGCCACGAGCGCGATCACGTCTTCCCACAGTCGGACAACGTAGTAGTCCACATAAGGGTTGGGTGGCCCGGCGTCGCTGTCGTTCCGAAGTTCCTGGACAGTGCGCTCGGAGTAACGAAGCACTTCATGGCCGCCCAGGTCGATGCAGTACCAGCCGTCGGTCAGCGCGAACCAGTGAAGTTCGGGATGCTCCCCGCCCCACGGCCTGACCATCTCCAGCGGAGTCAGTCCGAAGCGGAAGTGAATCGCGGGCGCAGTATGGATCACCGGTCCAGTGTCCCAGCTCGCTCACCCGAGGTAACTCGACAGCATCGGCAAGGTGCGCCAAGGGCGTGTCCGAGGGCGGAGTGGGACGGTCGAGCCCCTCAAGGACTCGGCTTGTCGCGGCAGGAGCGGGCGTCGATCGAGGGGCCGCTCGGCTTGTGGGTGCTGATCCAGCCGGGGTCCGCGATGGGCAACCCGGGCAGGGACGTCACGATGTCCCCGATCCACTCGCTGGTGCCCACGAATTTCTTCAGCCAGGTGGCCAGTCTCCGGCAGTCTGCGCGATGCCCCTTGGGCAGCCCGATTCCGTAGAGCTGAGGCGCGCCGATGGTGAGCCCGGGGAGCACGCGCAGGTTGTCCGCAGCGTGCTGCTGGGCAAATCCGTAAAGAATCGCCTGGTCGGTCGAGACAGCGGCGACCTGACCGTCCACCAGGGCCTCGATGCAGTCGGAGGCGTCGTCGAGGACCTGCACGACCACGCCCATCCCCTTGAGGTTGGTCAGCGCCTCCTGCGACGTGGTGCCGTCCCAGGTGCAGACCCGCTTGCCTCGCAGGTCCTCAAGCGCCGTGATGTCCCAGCCGTTTGAGCCCACGAGAAATCCCTGGCGAGTCTTGAAATAGGGACCGACGAAATCAACCTTGCGCATCCGTTCCGGCGTGATGGAGAACGAGGCGATCACCATGTCCGCCGTGCCGTCCTCCAGTTGAGCGATTCGGTCCCCCGACGAAACGTCGACCGGCTGGCTGAACGGGACCCCCAATTCCTCCTTCACGCGCTCGAAGAGCAGATAGTCCATGCCCGAACGGTCATAGTTCTCGGAATAGGAGATCCCCGGCAGATCGTTGTGCGTGGCAACGGTGACCCTCTCGGCACCGAGGAAGTGTGGCTCGCCCGACGGCGGGCCGCAGGCCGTAAGGGCAGCGGTGACCGCCACGGCAAGCGCGGCCGCGACGCAGGCCGACGGCCGTCGTGGCGGTTTGCCGGCCGGCCATGGGCGCGGTGTGCGAGACATGGTCTCCCCCTCAGTCGTGGAACGCCGCACTGGCGACGGAAACAGCTAGCAGGCAGCCCTCTTCGGCGGACAGGATGACCTGGACGCGAACCTCGGTGCGCGAGCCGCCGAGTGGGAGATCGACGGGCGTCCCCGCGCGCACCCCCTCGACCCGGCCTGTCTTGCTCCCCCCGATGAGTTGCAGCGTGAGTTCACTCTCGGGCGTGCAGGACTGCTGCAGCGGATCGGCGTCCTCGACCGCCAGCGTCAGGCGCAGCCAGGAGCGTTGCGCGGAGCCGTCGACGACGATCTGGGCGGCGGACGTGTGCGTCATCGGGCCCGTGGGGGAAAGGTGCGTGCGTCCGGTGACGTCGATCTCGCCGTGTTCGGCGAGATGATCCATTCCCACGAGCCCCAGGACCGCGAGAAGCAGGGCGAAGCCTTGCACGAGCGCACGCGGTACGGGCGAGCGGCTGTTGCCCACCACGCCCACGACCCGGCAGAAGGACAGCACCACGGCCGTACCGATGGCCGCGTACACCCAGGAGAACTGACGCGCCGGTCCGGCTGGCCCCGCGATCAGCGCTGTGGCGCCCAGTGCCAGTACCAGAAAGAAAGGTGGCCAGTTCCAGCCGCTCCAGCGCTTGGCTCTGCCGGAGAACTCGCTGACATCACCTGTGAAGAGGGTGAGGACCACCCTGCCGACCTTGCCGATCGTCAGCGATCCAGAGCCTGTTGAGTTCACGTGATAGGTGTCGGTGGAGCGGTGGGGAGTCACCAAGCGGCTCCACCGTCCGGGCGACGGCCGAAGTGGAAGTCAGCGTGCGTGATCCGGCCGATAGCCGGTGAGTTTTCACCGTGGGACGTCACCGTGATGGTGTCACCGGGCCGGTTCGACTCCATGGCCCGTCGTACGTGAGTGAGCAGGGCTTCGCCCGTCAGCGGACCCTCCGCCAGCCACCGACCGATCGCCGTCTCCAGTACCAGCCGGTCGCCTGCTGTCAGGTTGGCGACGGCTTCGGCGGCAGCTGCTTCCTCCGGGCTCCCCGCCGAGGCATCGGCCTGCCTGCGCAGCAGTCCGCCGAGAAGGGCGCGGCCGCGCTCCACGGCACTGTCCGCGAGTCGGTTCTGTACCGACTGGGCCAGCGTGCCGGCGAAGCTGGCCGCTGCTGCGGTCACGAACGGGGTAACGGCGGCTGCAGCTGCCAGCAGATCAGACATGGCTTTCCCATCCTCGGCAGCACTCGCACAGGCCGCACTCGTACGCCTCACGCAGCGCGTTCTGCCCTCGTTCAGCTGGCTTTCGAGGCTACGGAAAGCGAATGCGCCGCATGCCGGATGGACTCTTCTGACGGTATTTCTCCGATGCTGTCAGCTGCGAGTCCGAGTGTGTGCTGATCCGGTCGGAACGGGTTACGTGCGAGCCGTGGGCGCGGCTCGACAGTTTGGCCGTGCCGGTCTCGTCCGCACCCTTCGTGACTGGGCTCTGCCGTAGCAATGAGCCGGCGGACCGGACGTGAGGCACGTGTGCAAGGACGTCGGCGTCCAAGATTCGGTCGTCGGGGTAGACCGAGCTGCATCGTGCCCCCAGGGAGCCGGCTGCTGTCACCCAGTACTGTCCGGCCGAGTGTGAGTACGTCAGCCCGGACGGGCTGAGTACGTCGGCCGATTCCCACCAGCGCCGCTGCTGGTCGAATGAGAACCATGACTCCTGACGCCGCGCGCCACCCCCGCATGCAGCACGTCACCAACACCGGCACGGCGCTGGCCGTTGTCCTGCTGCCACTGGCGGCCGGCATGCTGCTGGCCAAGGCGATGGGCTCGGACCCGCTGACATCGGTCAACGCGATGATCGCCCACAGCGGGCAGCGAGCACGCGTGTCACCGTCGCAGTGGCGCGGATGCGGCAGATATGCACTGCGCGGGCGGGAGGCCGCCGCACGCAGGGCCGCTCTGCGCACACGCGCGGCTGCCGCCTGCCGCTCGGCGACCCGCACGGACAGGAGTACCGCTGCCACGAGCGCGGGCGCGGAGGAGAACCTGTCCCCTGTCCAGGGCGTTTAGATTTCGCACTTCTCCTCGGCATTGCCGGTTGCACAGAATGTGGGCAGGGCGCCGCGTACACGCTGTCGTTGGGCTCGAGATCGGCGAACCCGCCGGCGTCGTAGCGCACAACCACGTAGAAGATCATGCGGGCGTGGTCGAGCCACCACTGGTGCCGCGGAGGCTCGGTCCACTGCCACAGGTTCGCCTGTTGGAAAGGGCCGTCAGCCCTTCGGCGCGATACCCAACGACCGGACGAGCTGGGCCAGTTCCTCGCGGAAGAGCTTGTCCGGGCTGATTGTCTGGGTATGCAGATGGCCGTAGACCTCCAGTGACACCAGGCCGTGCAGGTGGCCCCAAATGCGCAGGGCGAGTGCCACGGCGGCTGGGGGGAGGTCAGGGAATGCCGGGCGGACCTTGCCGAGCAGGCCGGCATCGAAGTCGGACCACTGGAAGTCGCTGTCCGTGTAGAGGTGTTCGGCGTGCGGCCAGGCGGCAGCTGCGAGGGCGGTGAGGCCGGTGCAGACCCGGTGCGCGGCGTCCGGTGCGGCGCCGCCCTCTGGGGCTCGGTAGCCGGGTACGGGATCGCCGTAGATGAGGCGGAAGCCCTCCGGGTTGGCCAGGGCCCAGTCCCGGAAGGCGGACGCCCATGCCTGGATCCGGCGGGACGGGCCCTTGGCGGGGGCAGTGTCCCAGGCGGCATCCACGGCGTCGGCCAGCGAGGTGTACACGTCGTTGATCAGCGTGGTGACCAGGTCGTCGCGGGTGGCGAAGTAACCGTAGATGGCGTTGGCGGTCATGCCCATCTCGCGGGCGATGGCCCGCAGCGTGATCGCGTCGGGCCCACCCGAAGCCATCAACTCGAGTGCGACCTGCTTGATTTCCGCCGTCGTCGCGGCTCGCAGCCGTTCGCGGCGTCCCCTTGTGCTTCCCACAGTCGCGCTTTCCACGGCGCCACTCTACAGCGTCTCAAGATTGATTGCCGTATCTTAACTTCACGGCGTATAGTTTTCGCACGCCGTCACAGCAAGGGAGAGCCATGCACATCGGAGTCATCGGAGCCACGGGCAGCATCGGCAGTCGCGTCGTCACCGAAGCCCTCGGCCGCGGGCACCACGTCACGGCGTTCACCCGGGACGCCACGCGGATCAGCGAGGACCGGGAGAACGTCGCCTGGAAGAGCGTCGACGTCCTCGACGCCGGCAGTATCGCCGCGGTCGTCCCCGGCCTGGACATACTGATCAGCGGATTCCAGCCCGGCAACGGCGCCAAGAACATCGCGGATACCGTGGAGCGTTCGATCGCCGATCCCACGGTCTACGCCACCGCCGCGCAGGCGCTGTTGAAGGCGTTGGAGAGCCACCCCCGGACCCGGCTGATAGTTATCGGCGGCGCCGGCAGCCTGGAGGTCGAACCCGGATCAGTACGGGCGGACTCCGACGAGCACCTGCACGAGAGCCTCGATCTGCTCGGACTTCCGAGAGAGTACGCCGCCGCAGTACGCGGTCATCGGGATGCCCTGAATGTCCTGCGCACGTCCAACCGGCTATGGACCTACTTCAGCCCCGCGGAGAACATCGCTCCCGGCCGGCGCACGGGCCGGTTCCGCATCGGCGGCGACCAGCCGGTCCTCGACGCCGACGGGCGCAGCAGCATCTCCATGGAGGACGCCGCCGTCGCACTTGTCGACGAGGCGGAACTGCCCCGCTTCGTCCAGCGCCGCTTCACGATCGGCTACTGATCGGTCGCCGACGGGACATCAGCGGCGGGCCGGCGCCGTAGCCACGCTCATCGTGGTGGGCTCGGCCCTCCCCTGGACCTGACTGCCTGGCAGCCCCGGAAGTGGCGCTGCTCCGGTAGATACCTGGCTGTCAGCCACCCCCGAAGAGTCGGGCCTGTTTTCGTGCAACGTCCCGAAGGAGTTGGGCCAGAACCTGACGAAACAGACACAGCCACAGGTACCGATGGCGCGTATCAGAACTTGCCCATGTGCTCTTCAGAGCGGTGCCCCAACTGCTCACGGAACTCCGCGAAAAAGCTGTCGGTGAGCGGCGGCCACCCCCAGAAGTCGAAGGCGAGCGCCCCGAGGGCGAAGCCGGTCGGCCACTCCCACTCGGTGACCGGAACGGACACGCCGCAGGAGGAACAGAGGGCTCTCCCCTCCCCCGTTTCCCGCCATGCATCGATGCCGTCCTGGAAAGGCTGCCAGGCCTCCTCGTCCGCCTCCCACTCCTCCGGATAGTTGATGATCACGGTCTTCGTCCGGCAGCGTGGGCACGTGGCGGATTCCGGCTCGCTTTCCCCCTGCCCCCCGATGTGGTCATCCCGCCCGACGATGACGGCCACCGGGCCCGGTATCCAGTCCGAACCCCAATCTTCCGCAGTCCGCTTCCAGTTGGGGCCCGGCACATAGCCCTCGTCCACGTTCAGGCTGTACATCGCGTCACTGGACATCTCGCGCGTGAGTAGGCCTTCGGCAACCATCCAGTCGACCATCCGCTCCGCGAGCACCCCGGCCTCCTCGGCCGTCACCTCGACATCGACGATCCGCTCGAAGAAGTCACCCATCGTCCGTCAGTCCCCCTTGGTCAGTCGGCGGAACCCACGATGCCATCCCCCTCCGACAATGGACCGCGTCACCGGTGAGGAAGCAACACCGCTGCAGGCGCACCGACTCAGTCCCCCAAGTGCCGGGTGGGGGTGGATTCCCCTACCTGTTCCAGTCATACCTGCGGCGGCAACGCGTCTGCACAGCCCCATTCCCGGGAAGGACAGAGCCCCGCCGGCTCACACGGTGTCGCACACCGATCTTCACCCCTGACACCTTCCCCCGCATCGGACAGCGAGCGTGACATCACGGGGCCGGCAGTCCCTGACGCCGCACATTCCCAGCCAGTCCGAGCACATGACCATTTCCACCTCAAGTGGGATTGTCGGCGCCGGGTCCAGCCGAGGCTTGCAGCGAGCCCCGTCCAGGCTTCCGCGACGTCAGTTCCGGCAGCGCGGACAGGGCCTGCAGCCCCTTGAGAAAGCCGGCGCGGTCGGCGGCCGGCAGCTGGGTGAGCAGTTGCTCCTCGCCTTGCTGGATCGCAGCCTGTACCGCATCCCGCAGCCGTTGACCCGCGGCGGTGAGCGACAGCAGACGTACCCGTCGGTCCTTGGCATCCGGCTGACGGCGGATCAGCTCCCGTGCCTCCAGGTCGTCGAGGACGGCGATGATGCGGGTCTTGTCCGCCCGGATGGCCTCGGCCAGCGCCGCTTGAGTGCGGATCGGTGACTCGTCGAGGTGCAGCAGTACCGAGTACGCCCACATCGTCAGACCGTGCGCGTCGAGGATCGGCTGTTCGGCTGCCATCAGCGCACGGCCCAGGGGCACGATCATCGCCGCCAGATCGGGACGGGTCGGCCGCCCCCCGGATGTGGTGCCACTGTCGGCTGCATTCTCGGCCATGGTCAAGAAAATACCCGTTGACACTTCATATGCTCACGCAGATCGTAAGCACATGCATATGAATCATGCGCATGTGCCCGCATCGCACGCGGACTTCGAGCGCCTCCGGCGCCTCAACGCCCAGGCGGTCCGGGACAGCGTGAACCTGATACGCCGGATGACCCCCGGCGATCTCCTCAGGCCAACCCCCTGCTCGGCGTGGACACTGACCGATCTGCTCGCCCACATGACGGCCCAGCACCACGGATTCGCGGCGGCGGCGCTTGGCCACGGGCAGGACCTGTCGCACTGGTCGGTCCGGCCCCTCGGCGAGGATCCCGTCACGCATTACGGCGACGCTGCCGAGAACGTCATCGCCGTGTTCACGACCCTGGAGGGCCCCGACCGCGAGTTCACCCTCCCCGAATTCACCCGGGCTCAGACCTTCCCCGCCGCCCGCGCGATTGGCTTCCACCTCATCGACTACGTGGTGCACAGCTGGGACGTCGCCCGCACCCTAGGCATCACGTACGCACCCGGCACCGAACTCCTGGGGGCCGCACTGCCGATAGCCCGCGCCATCCCGGACGGCGACTCCCGGCTCGCCCCGGGCAGTGCCTTCCGACCGGGGCTGACCGCGGGCGACGACGCGGGCACACTGGAGAAGATCCTGGCGGCTCTCGGCCGCTCGCCGGACTGGCACCCCCCTCTTCAGCGACAACCACGCCGCCCCGGTCAGCGCCCGGCCCTCCGCCCGGAATGCCCGGCGGAGGCGAGGCTCGGGGGTCCTGCCTGACTGTGGCGGGAGCGGCACTGGCCCCCGCCGACCAGGCGCCGGTTGTCGCCGATCTCCGCCGGAGTTGAACGTCGAGGAGCGGGCTCGGCGTGAGCGGGTGCACCTGGATTCGGCCGAGTTGATCGAGGCGGGGCCGGTGACCGTGAGGTGGCGCGGCGCTTCAGGGCGGCGGTGACGCCGACGCCGTCGTGCGAGGCGCGGGCTGCCGAGTGGGACACATATGCGTCGAACTGACCCCTTGTCCCGCAGGCGGAACGCGATTAGGGTTCGGCAATGTCGAACAACGGTCGGGGTGCTTTGTGGAGCCGATCGTGTGCAGCGGTTGACGCAGCGTGGCGCGCCGCTGGCCAGAGCACGCCCGAGGGCGCGGTTGAACAGCCGCAGGAAACCCTGCCGAGCAAATCCACCGGGACATCGCCATGCGAACCACCGTCTTGAATCCGTCCACGGCGCGGCGCGGCACCATCGCACACCGTGTCGCGGCCTCTCGCCGCGGGCCGGGCAACGCCGTTTCCGTTTACACCTTCACCGTGCCGGCGGTACCCGCTGAGGTCCCCGTCGCCCGAAAGAGGGCGACCTGCGTCCTGCGGGACTGGGGGCTGCACGAGGACGGGCTGAACACGGCCGCGCTGGTGATCTCCGAGCTGGTCGGCAATGCCGCACGGCACGCCATCCCGCATTCGGCCCGAACCACAGTGATGCTCACCAGGACCGGGACGACGCTGGCGCTGGCAGTGCACGACGAGCACCCCTTCCTGCCGCAGCCCCTGCCCACGGGCGATCCCGGACAGGAATGCGGACGGGGCCTGATGATCGTCGACAGCCTCGCCCGCGAGGCAGGCGGCGCGTTGCAGATACGCCGGGTGCCCGCGCGCGGCAAGGAAGTCCGGGCGCTCTTCCCCGCCGCCGACTCCGCGGACACCGCGGACCTCGCAGCATGTCTGGCCGCCGCATGCCCGGTGATGCACTTTCAACGGCGAAGCACAGGTGACCGCAGGGCTGTGCATCACGGCTGACCCGTCCGGCACCGGCTGTCGGCGGTCAGGTGGGCTCGCCTGACGGGGCCCTTCTGTGCAGGCCCCGGCGGCGTGCTGATGCGTGCGGATCACACTCAAGAACAGGCCCCTGAGCAGCACAGACAGACTTCCACGACGACGAGCACGATCCCGAGGGAGCCACGGTCGCGGTCGAACGAGCCCGGCTGCGGGACGTCCTGAAGCAAGCACGCGCCTACCTGGACGACTATGCGCATGGCGAACTCGCCGCCGCAACGGGCGTGAGCGTGCGGTCGCTGCGGTACTACGAGGAGCAGAACCTGCTCACCGCAGAACGCAGCCCCAGCGGTCAGCGGCACTATCCGGACAGCGCCGCCGACCGCGTCCACCTGATTCAGCAGCTGTACGCCGCGGGCCTGCCGAGCACGACGATCGTGGAACTGCTGCCTTGCATCGAGACCGACGCCGTGACACTGGAGCTGCTCGACCGGCTCTCGGCCGAGCGCGACCGCATCGACAAGCGGATCAGTGATCTGGTGAACGCCCGGGACAGGCTCGACACCGCCATCACCCTGGCAACCGATGCCAGGAAACCGGGCCGCCCCTGCCTCCGCTGAGCGGAAGCGGAGACCGCACCCTCTCCTCCAACCGTTAATTACGGGGTCGCCGCAAAGAAGTGACGAAGAGTTACGGAACACGGCGGCCATTACCACGGCCACCCCTGGACGACGGGTCTCCGGCTTCGGCGTAATCGGTCGGTGTACTGGGCACCCACGGGGACCAGGGCCGGCCGTGCCGGAGTACGTCACAGCGGGTCCGGCTGACGCCCCTACGCCGCCTGCCAGGCGGCCGCCAGATGGTCGGCCCTGCAGAGACTCGTCGATCTTGCCGCGCCGGAGATGGAACGGCACATCCAGAATTCACCTCTAGGGTGACGTACCAGTGCTTTCCCGAAAGGCAGTGTTGATATGGCCGTCGACGCATCGAGCGTCGCACGAGAGCGGAACCAGGAGTCCGGTGATGAGCGATGGAGCGGCGGGCAGGACATCTCGTCGTCATGGCGGACCGCCTGGCCTCTGGCTCTGTCGCTGCTGCCGCTCGGTCTGCTCGTCATGGCCTCGTGGATCGGCCGGCACGTGCGCCCGAGCGCGGACGAGTGGTGCTTCCTGCCGAGCGTGCGTGACCACGGCATCTCCGGGCTGATCGGGAAGTTCTACTTCACCGACAACGGACGGGTCGGCAACGGCCTGCTGGTCGGGCTGTACGCGCAGTTCCCCGTCGCCGGGCACCAGTGGTTCGGGCTGATCAGCGGCGTGCTCATGCTGGCGCTGCTGTGGGCGCTGACCGTTCAACTCCTGCGCAGGGCCGATCTGGAGGTGCCGCGCGGTCTCCCGCTGCTCCTGACGTCCATGATCACCGCGGTGTTCCTCTTCGCGACCCCCAATACGTACAAGACGTTCTACTGGCCCGCGGCCTCCGTCTCGCACACAGTCGCACCGGTACTCGCCTGCGCTGTCGCCATCCCGCTGCTGCGCGCAGGCGGCCGCCGCAGCCGTATGGCCGCCCTGGCCCTCGTGTTCACGGCAGGCGTCTTCATGGGCACGCTCTCCGAAGAGGCGTCGGTCGTCGCCCTGGTGGTGCTGTCATCTGTGGTGCTGTTCGCGCACCGCGTCTTCACCGTGCGGGTAAAAGCCTTCGCACGCCGCTGGTCGCTGCTCGGGATGGCCGGCATCGCCATCGGCACGGTCGTGCTGGTGACATCTCCTGGATCGCGCAATCGCCGCGAGCACTACGGCGCCGACCGTGCATCCATGTTCGCCCCCGAGTCGCTGCTGGGCTCCCTGCGGGGATATGCGCAGATCCTCGAGACGATCCTCACCACCTGGCAGTACGCCGGAGCTGTCGCGGCCGGGGTACTGCTCGGTCTGCTGGCACGCGGCCAGGCTCGGCGACCCGCCGTCCTGCTCCCCTGCCGCCCGCTGCTGCTCACCACTCTTGGCGCGGCCGCTTTCCTGGTCTCCGGCTACCTGTGCACCGTCATCACCTACCCCGTCTTCGGAGCAGACGTGGTGACGACGGAACGCACTTGGAACGACTACCTCCTGCTCTACGTCATGCTGCTGGTCGGCGTCGGTGCCTTCATCGGGCGCTCGCTTCGGCTGCGTGGACGCCGTACGGGGGTGGCGACCGCGGCGGCCACGGCGGTTTGCGCCGCGGCCGTGCTGGGACTGGTCGGCCCGCTGAACGGAGTCGGGGACGCGATGGAGGTACGGGCCGCGAAGTGGGACCGTCAGGACCGGTATCTGCGCGAGCAGGCGGCGGACGGCGCCAAGGTTGCGCCGTACACGCCCGTTTCGGTCGCCAGGATGCTGGAGCCCTTCAGCAACCAGGGCCGCAGGATCTGGCCGGCGCAGTGTGTCGCCGACTACTACCACCTGGACAAGGTCACTTACGGTCGCACCCACGATTGATCGTGGGGGGGCTGTGTTGAGGCGTCCGAAGTCGCATGCCGTTGACCAGGGCGGCCGTCGGCATCGCGATCACCGGGAAGACCCGGCGCGAGACCGCGCGGTTCCGCAAGGACGAGCCTTGGTTCCCGGCGGCCTGCGCAGCCCTTGAAGCCATCGGGGCCGGCATGGCCACAGAGGACAGCTGGAAGGCCATCGCGCCCTTCTCCTACCGACAAGCACGCCTGGCGCGAAGCGCGGCGCCCGCAGTCATCAGCCCGGATCTGCGTCGAGCACACCAACGCCGAGCTGCGGCAGTCGCCTGCTGACCACCCGCCAAACGACGAACCACCATGCCAGCACGCCCCGAACTCAATTGCGGGTGACACCGTTACTCGACAGAGCGTCCCTGAGGTCGGACGCGGAGGCGGCCGCCGCGTGAGAGACGTTTGTCTCCCGGACCACATAGTGCGGCCGCCGCTTCGCCTCGTGGTAGATACGTCCCACGTACTCGCCGATGACACCGAGCGTGGCGAGCTGGATGCCGCTGAGTGCGACGATGGCAGTGATCAGGGTCGCGTAACCGGGCGTGTCCACCCCGTCGAGCAAGACGTTCGCAATGATCCACAGCGCATAGCCGAGGGCGGACAGGAAGAGCCAGAGTCCGGTGTGTATCGCCATGCGCAGTGGGCGGCTGTTGAAGGAGAGCAGCCCGTCGATGCCGTAGTTGAGCAGGCGCCGGCCGCCCCACTTGGACTGCCCGGCCGCCCGCTCCACATTCTGGTAGGTGAAGCTGACGGTGTCGAAGCCGATCCAGGAGAAGAGCCCCTTGGAGAATCGGTTGCTCTCCGGGAGGGAGAGGACGGCGTCGACAGCACGGCGCGACAGCAGCCGGAAGTCGCCCGCCCCGTCGACGACTTCGACCTCCATGAAGCGGCGCACCAGACCGTAGTACGCGCGGCTGAGCGTCCTGCGAACCGCGCCTTCTCCGACACGGTCGCGCCGGGCGACGACTTGGTCAAAGCCGTGCCGATGCAGCTCCAGCATGCGGGGCACAAGCTCCGGAGGATGCTGCAGATCGGCGTCCATGAGGACGACCACTTCGCCGTCGGACATCCTCAGCCCGGCGAGCATCGCCGACTCCTTGCCGAAGTTACGGCTGAAGGAGGTGTAGCGCACGCGGGAATCCGCTGCCGCAAGGTCCCGGAGGTGGATACGGGTGTGGTCGCTGCTGCCGTCGTCGACGTAACAGATCTCAAAGGCAGTACCAGTCGACTCGAGAGCAGCGACCAGCGCCGTGTGAAAGGCGTCGATCACTTCACTCTCGTTGAAGCAGGGTACGACGACCGAAGTATGAACCGTTGTCATCTCTCTCCATGGTGCTGAGGTGCGGGCCGGCTGCGTAACTCTGCAAGTCGTCGCGTATGGAGGATGGTCGGCGGACCGTAGAGGTTGCCTCCCGGACTCACAGTGGGCACCGATGTCATGGCGGAACAGCGGGATGACTCGCTGGACTTCGTCGGGAGCTTGCCCAAGCCGTCACGTCTGGGCGCAGGTTCCCCTTGAGCGGTTGTGCGGCCCGCGGTGACCTTTGTCCTGCCGGAGTGCGGACGATTCGCTCTGCCGCCCCGATCGTGTGGCGGCGAGGATCTGTGGTGTCGACCGGTGGCTCACCCTGTGGACCCTGACTCGCGCCACCACCGCGCTTTGACCGGTCAGCCGAGCCGGAAACGCAGGAGCCGGACGCATACGTGCAGTGACCCCCTGACCCGGCACCGTGGGGGCAGTTCATAAGATCGAGCCTGTGACAACGAGGACAACAGGGTGGGTCCCGCCGACAGAGACCGAGCAACTGCTGTGCGAAGCAAGGGCGGCCGGCGCCGTCGAGGCGGAACTGGGTGTGCTCGCCCGCGCGACGCTCTTCCTGCCGGTCGGCCGGCTCTACGCGGACACCCCCGGCTCCGCCGTCCCGTTCGTTCCGGCCAAGGACCTCCAGACCGGCAAGTGGAGCATCTCCGTCCGCACGGCGGGCATGCTGCCGCCCTGGCATCCGGAGTGGGTGCACTGGTCCACCACGCGAGCGCACGGGCACGCCGTGTGCCGTCAGCATCGAGGCCAAGCGGTCCCACCGTCAGGCATGACTGAAGGCGACCACCGAGAACGGCGGCCCACCCCGCGGGCTGCTGGCCACGCACGCGGGCGGCCCGCTGCAGGGCGCCTTGGCCCACGGTCTGGCCTGCGGTGCGCATCGTCGCCACGGCCGCCGCGTACGACTACGGACGGGCGCCCTCCGTGGCCCGCTGGGGGCTGGCCGCCCGGTTCTGCACACCCCATGAGGCGGAGCAGGCCATCGTGCACGCGGGCGCGCTCGCCAAGGCGGCGTACGGGTCGTGGCAGGACTTCTGCGCCGGCTATGTGCTGGGCAGGGTGCTGCGCTTCGACGACGAGGAGTACGGCCCCTACTACGAGGACGCGCTGTCGTCCCACCGGATCCTGATGGAGAACGAGGGCAGCCCCTGGCGGAACGTCCGCTGGAACTGACGGCCCCGCTCGGCTCGTTCCATGCCACCGGCCGCCGGGCGTGCTCACACATCACGACAGGGTGCTCCTGAGCCGTCACGTCCGTATCCAGGCACGCAGCGGCCCCGAGGGCGGGTGCGACGCCAGGAGGTGGTACGAACGCATGCGAGGCGCGAGCAAGAGCCAGTCGGAGTAGACGGCTGCCCTGAACGAAGGACAGCGCGCGCGGACGGCCCGTCGGCGTCCGGGAAGTGTCAAAGGCTCTGTGGGAGGAAACCGGCCAAGACGAGGGGCCGGACGAGGCGTCGGCGGAACGGACTCCTGGAGGCACCATGCTCGACCGCACCCTGCCGTGCATGCTGCGGGGCTCAGGGATGCGTCCGGCCGATGACGAGGCTCGCGAGACGGCGGACGACCTGGTGGCCAGTGTCGACGGCTTCGCCACCCTGGGACCGCGGCACTGGCGGCCCCGCGACGCACGAAACCGCCGGGAGACGCGGACGGCCCCGCTCCTCGGGCGGACACGCATGGAACCTGCGGCCGATGGCCGGGTGCTGCAGGCGGTGGCCCTCCCACCGCGAGATCGGCGGCGCGCTGCTCGCCCCCCGGCCACGAGATCTCCGAAGCCGAACACGAAGCGGCGCCGCACAGCGAGTAGCCGCTGACCACTCCAACGAACACGGGAATTCACTGACCATGGTGCAAATCGGATACACGATGATGACCGAGCAGGCAGGCCCCCGCGAGCTGGTGGACCACGTCGTCCAGGCCGAAGACGCGGGATTCGACTTCTCGGTGACGTCGGACCACTACTTCCCCTGGCTACGCTCGCAGGGCCACTCCCCGTATGCGTGGAGTGTCCTCGGGGCGGCCGCTCAAGCGACCTCGCGCATCCCGCTCACGACGTACGTGACGTGCCCGACGTTCCGTTACCACCCGGCAGTGGTGGCGCAGAAGTCGGCGACCATGCAGCTGCTGTCCGAGGGCAGGTTCCGTCTGGGCCTGGGATCCGGGGAGAACCTCAACGAGCATGTCGTGGGCGGCGGTTGGCCGTCGGTGGATGTGCGGCATGAGATGTTCGAGGAAGCGGTCGGCATCATCCGCGCGCTGTTCGAGGGAGGCCATGTCACCCACCACGGCGCGCACTTCGATGTGGACTCGGCCCGGCTGTGGGATCTGCCGGACCACCTTCCGCCCATCGGGATCGCCGTGTCGGGCGAGCGTTCCTGTTCCCTCGCCGGCCGTCTCGCCGACTTCGTCGTCGCCACGGAACCGAAAGCGGACCTGCTGACCTCGTTCGACCGGCACGGCGGAGAGGGCAAGCCCCGCGTCGGCCAGCTGCCGGTCTGCTACGACACCGACCGGGACGCGGCGGTGCGGCGGGCCCACGAACAGTTTCGCTGGTTCGGAGGCGGCTGGAATGTCAACGCGGAACTACCGCATCCGGATTCCTTCGCATCGGCGACCCGGTTCGTACGCCCCGAGGACGTCGCCGACTCCATTCCGTGCGGGGACGACGTCGAAGACTTCGTAGAAGCCGTACGTCCGTTCGTCGACGCGGGCTTCACGGACGTAGCGCTGGTACAGATCGGTGGCGAGACCCAGCCCGAATTCCTCGACTGGTCGGCGAAGACGCTGCTGCCCGCCCTCAGCGAGGCCTTCGGGTAAGTCCAGCCAGTGGCCGTCAAATCGTCTGAATCCCGGCCAGTACCCGGTCAGGCGTCAGCGGGACTTAGCGGAAGCGGATGCCGGTGGCGTGGTCGGCACGGCCTTGGTGATGGCCGCCGCCGTGCCGACGATGCAGATTTGGCCGATCCCCTTGCATCCCATCGGATTGCGGTGGGTGTCCAGCTCATCGAGCCGGTGCGCCTCGATGACCACCTGCCCTGGAGCGGCGCAAACGGCGGCTCCGCCTTGGGCTGGGCCTCGCCCCCTATGGCGTGGAGGCGACCCTGCGCGATCCGGACGGCGTGCTGCATACCGTGACGAGCGACCCTCGAATGGCTCAAGGTCATCACAGGCACCTTCAGCAGTCAGGCCGGTGTATCACAGCGGCTTCCGCAGGCTGGAGTGACCGCGACGCCACGCCGAGAGGAGGTGGTCACCGAATCGGGAATCGACCCAGCCCGTGGCGTCGATGCCGAATGCCACCTCTTTCTCGAGCCAGGGTTCCTCTTCGAGCAGACCGCCGATCACATCCCGCCGAACGACCTGCTCGTGCACCGCGTCCGCCTCAACGTGCTCCGCGTAGAAGTGCACAGCGGCCGGTCCTGCGCCGACCCGCCGCAGTGCGTGAGCCATGCGGCGCGAGCCCGGCGACGACGTCACCTCGACGGCTGCGAAGTGCCCCACCAGAGCGCCCCGCAGCGCCCGATGCAGGCCGAACAGCGACATCAGGTTGACACTCGTCAGCATCTCCGAAGCGGCGGAATTCACATAACGGCCGTAGGACGTGTCCAGGCCGAGATCCGCCATCAGATCGGCGAAGAGCTGCGCGTGCACTTGCTCCGCACGTCCCGCGCCGAATTCGTCGAACTCCACCGCCACCATCGCCGCTTTGGCCCTGCCCCAGAGACGCGGGAGGACCCATGCATGCGGATCGGCCTCTTTGAGGTGGTAGAGGGATCGCTGGGCCGCGTACTCGCGAAGCTGCCACAACTCGCCCCGGTCCTTGAGAAAATGGGACGTTCCCGTGCCGTTGAGGGGTTCGACGAGGATGTCCTCGAGCGCCTCCTGCACCCCCCTGCGCCGCCCTACATCCATGCGCAGCGCGGCAAGGAAGCACCGCTCCATCTGCCCGCGCAGGCGCAGCAGTCCGGGATCCCATTCCCAGTCGGGGTCGACGCCGGAAAACCCCCGGTAGTGCAGCTCGTAGCAGAGGTAAAGCGCGAGTTGCAGGTCGTCCCCATACGGAGCGGCGCACGCCACCACCTCTCCCTCCGGCATGGGGTGGCCGGGACGGCCGCGCAGTGCGCGTACGACTCCGTGGGAGAGCTCCCCTCGGTTCTCCGGCAGGACAGGCCCGGCCAGACGGCCGTCAGAGCTTTGCACGGGAGCCTTCACTGTTCTCGCCGCTTCCCCCGGCGACGGTGGCTGGTGTCGCACCACGGATACGTCCGGCTGCGTCGGCAGGTGCACAGCGCAACGCTGAAACGGTCCGACACCGCCGTAGCCCCGTCCTCGAGAACCACTTCGACGGGGCCCTCGACAAGAATCGGGCCGTCCTTCGTCAGGGTGACGCGACGCCGCACAGTCGGTTCGGTCGGCTCAGTCGGTTCGGTGGGCATGGAAGATCACCAGCTCTTCCTTCTGGTCGCCGGGATCGATCAGCCCCTGGTCCTCCAGCCACTGCCTTCGTGAGCTCAGCACCGGCCCGAAGGGGACACAACAGCGGTCCACCACCGCCGCACGCAGGCCCCCATTGTTCAGACGCGCCAGTGTCCGAGCGACGCCGCACAGCCCGGAGTGCACCAGCAGCAGTGCCCCGCCGGGACGGAGCAAGTCGGCGGCCCCGTCGCAGATCCTGTCCACCACGGCCCGGCCGTCGCGCCCTGCGTCCCAGGCCATGGCGGGGCCGCGTC
Source organism: Streptomyces sp. NPDC048479 (assembly GCF_040651435.1). Taxonomy (NCBI): domain Bacteria; kingdom Bacillati; phylum Actinomycetota; class Actinomycetes; order Kitasatosporales; family Streptomycetaceae; genus Streptomyces; species Streptomyces sp. NPDC048479. The sequence continues at coordinate 129,921 of NZ_JBEZKA010000015.1, read as the reverse complement.
GCGGCAGGCCAAGCCCCGGTGCGGGCACGTAGGGGGGATTACTGAGGATGAGATCGAAGTGGCGGCCCTCGACCGGAGCCAATAGGTCGCCGTGCAGCACTTCCACTCTCAGCCGAGCGAGGGCCGCATTGAGGCGGGTGGTCAGCGCGGCGCGCCAGGCCCGGTCGACCGCGGTGACGCGTGCGCCGCGCCTGGCGGCGGCCAAGGCGAGGGCTCCTCCGCCGCTCCCCACGTCGAGAACGTCGGCACCCGGTCTCAGTGGCTCGCGTTCCAATGCCTGCGCGAGCAGGAGCGTGTCCTCCTGCGGGGTGTAGACCCTGGGCGGAACCAGTACACGGCCGCCCCGGTCATCCTTTTCCAGACCGAGCATCCATGTCACCTCTGTTGCTTGCGGCGCCTCGTGCTTCACAGCCGCCAATTCCGTCACAGTCCGCGAGTGCCCACTGAGGCGGCTTTCTCACATCGAGCGGAACGATTTATGGACTGTTTCACCCGGTTTGCCCCTTGCGCGGCCGCTCACGCGCGGGTACGGGCGGCGTCGCGCACGTCCCGTCGCCTCCGGGTCATCACGCTATCGGCAAGCTGACGTCGCACCCGGACGGTGCTTGCTGTGAGGCGGATGCAACGCTGCCAACCGTCAGCCGGATGAGATCGTCCACGACTCCGACAAGACCGTGACGCGATTCAGCAGAGGCGCGCTGGCGCTGGGCACCGGACCCCCGTACCGCCAGCCTCCGCAGGAATGCCCTCACCTGGTCCATGTCCCCGCGCTCTTCCAGCGCGGGCCGGACGTGGTCGACCAACCGTGCGGCTTGCACCGAGGCAGGGAGAATCCGGCCGGTGAGCGCGTCGACGCCGTTGCCCGACCAGCCGTCCCGCGCCGCGCGCCAGTATGCCCCGCGCAGCAGCTCACTGCTGGGGCGCGGGCCGGGGTCGCCACGCCGGACCCGTGCCGCCGCAGTCACCGCGAGTGCCCTGATCAGGACCGCCATGGCCGCGGCGTCATCGATGTCCGGCATCACATCCATGGACCGGATCTCCAGCGTCGGCAGATGCGGGTTCGGCCGGATGTCCCAGAAAGGGACGGCCGCGTCCAACATGGCCTCGGATTCCTGCATGGCGACGGCGAGGCGCTCGTAGTGGTCCAGGGATTCGAAGTATGGCGGCGGCCCCAGGCAGGGGAAACGCCCTCTGACGACGGAACGCCAGCTTTCGTATCCCGTGTCGTGCCCTTGATGGAAGGGGGAGTTGGCACTCATCGCCACAAGCAGCGGTAGCCAGGGTCTGAGGTGATTGCTCACCAGTACCCCCAGCTCTCGGTCCGGCAGATGCACATGTGTATGGAATGCGCAGACGGCGAAGTCGTCGAGCATGGCACGGTACTGGTCCACGCTGGCCCGATAGCGCGGATGGTCTCCGATTTCGGCCGATCCGCTGCCTCCGATGACCGGAGTACCTGATGCGCACAGGCGTAGCCCTTCGGCCTGGGCAGCTGCCGAGGCGGCACCGCGTATCCAGGCCAGTCGGCTGAAAAGTTCCGCGAAGCTGGAGCACGGTGGTGTCTTTCCTTCGATTTGGTATTCCGTGAACTCGCCGGAGACCAGATCGCCCATCACGGAGGAAGCTCGTGCGACCACCTTGGTACCGCCCGCTTCCACGGAGCGGCTCCCGGGGTGAACGAGAAAGTACTCCTCCTCCACACCCACCGTGGGGACGGCCGCATGATCGTGGCCGTTCGCATTGCTGTCCGCGACTGCCTCTTCGGCGTCAGCCATCGCGTTTCCCGACGTCCTTGTCGGGAGCCGACCGGGAGCCCTGGTTCCCGAAACCCCTCAGCTCATGCGGGCTGAGCCTCTCGCCCTCGCCGCCGAAGTCGTCGGCTTCACGAGTTTCCTCAATGTGCGTCTGACGTGCAGGGCGTCGGGGCTGCTCATCGGGACGGGGCGGCCCGCTACGGCCTCGCCGGATCCCCCAGCCGACCAGGCCGATCAAGAAGGCCACCACAACGATCCCAATGAAAAACGGGGCAATTCCCGTGAGCCATTCGTTCTCGGCGGCAAGGCTGGGCACACTTCCGCGGCCAAGTGCGACTGGGAATGTGTTCATGGCGATCATCTCCTCCGTTCGGTGCACTGGAAGCCGAGCCGACCGGCAGCGGATTCACAGTGCAAAGCTCAGCACCATTGCCAGGAAGTTCCGGAGATCGGGGTCGGTTCTGGATACTCACGTGATGGCGGGTGCCCTATACGGCCCGCCCTATTCATGTCGCGTACGCAGCCCGCATCGCGTCAAGTGGCGCGTGCTCAAGGATTGGCCGGCGTGCATTGTGCCTGCGCGCAGAAATCGGAACGAGTCGATAGCGCGGCGCGACCAGTGCAGATCACCCCGGGGAACCGGCGCCATCGCGATTCGGTGTGTGAGTTGGCGGGCGCTATGGGCGCCGCCGAGTGGAGGGTGGAGCTGCGACGAGGCACGCTGTATCCATGCGGTTGCTCTTCCGCTCCTCTCCCCGACCAGGGGCGGGCGGCCATAGCCGGGCCCTCTACACACTGGCGGAGTGTGTGCCCTTCGCGATCGCAGTGCTGGTGGTGGTCATCGAGCTCTCGCCTGCGCACTTTCTGTACACCGGTCCCCTCCTCACCGCGACTCCGGCGTTGGCCGCGGTAGCGATGGGCCCCAAGGGCACCTTCGCGGCAGCGGCTTTCGCTTTGGCCATCAGTGTTACCACCGCCACCTACAACCAGATGTGGGGTAGCCAGCAGGTCTACACCAACTTTCTGGCTCTCTTCTTGGTCTCCGCGGCCAGTGTCACGACCAGTAGCGCGGTGCACACTCACAGGCAGAACGAGCTCAACCAGATTCGGCGGATTGCCGTGGCGGCCCAACGGGTGCTGCTGCGGCCCGTACCCGACCGACTTGGACCAGTGCGGGCGGCGAGCATGTACATCGCGGCGGAGACGGGGGCGGAGATCGGAGGTGATCTGTACGAGGTTCTGCAGACCCGGTACGGGGTCCGGATGATCGTCGGAGACGTCCGCGGCAAGGGGCTTCCTGCTGTGCGCTCGGCCGCAGCGGTGCTGGGTGCCTTCCGGGAGGCCGTGCACTATGAAGAGGACCTGGTGGAGGTCATCAACCACTGTGCGGCTGCGCTGCGACGGGAGCGCGCCATGCCGCGCGGGATCGATCAGGGCGCTGAGGAAGATCAGTCGGAATCGTTCGTCACCGCGCTCGTGGCTCAGGTGCCGGACGGGCCCGTAGTGGAGTTCGTCAACCGTGGCCATCTGCCTCCCCTGGTGCTGAGTGAAGGCAAGGTTCAGGCCGTGATGCCCGCTTCACCACTGCCGCCCCTTGGTCTGGAAGAGTTCATCACCGGCCCTCCGGCCAAGGCGGAGAGCCATCCGTTCGCATGCGGCGACCGCCTGCTGCTGTACACCGACGGCGTGACAGAAGCCCGCAACAGCGAGAAAAAATTCTTCGCTCTGCCGGAGGCCATGGAAGCGCTGAACGACCGCACCCCGCCCGAGTTCCTGGAACAACTGCACCAGGTATTGGTCCGCCACACCCAGGGCCACCTGGCGGACGATGTGGCGATGATCCTCGTTGACCGGCTCGACGAGGAATTGGATAAATAGGCTGCTTCCCATGTGGTGACCGCTCGTTGGATTGTTCATGGCTCGGGGAAGTCAACGGTCCACCGTCGGTTCATGATGTGGTCGCGGGCCGGTGTGTGGGGCCGGCTACCCGAGGCAGCGCTGCACCACCACGACGACCACGGGTCCGATCAACGTCTCCCGCATGGTCCTCGACTCAGCCGATGTCAGGGCTGGCCGGCTGGACCAGGAATAGTCGGCGATCTTCAAGGCGCACTCGTCGGCGCCCGGCCATCGACTCGTGTCCAGGCGGATACTTGTTGGGTGAACGTGTCAGTGCCCGGGGCTTTCGACCTGCGGGAGCGACTTGGCAGCAGCCTCTTCACCCGCGTCGCAGGCCCCGCGGGCCGGGACAATCGTGCGCGCATTCATGACACACCGGGACCTCGCTGGTTCGGTCCGGACAGGCCAATCCGTACCGTCCACGGCGACGCCTCGATGTTCATCGGCGGACTGAGGGCCCTGTTGCTGCAGTCCTTGCACCCGCTGGCCATGGCCGCGGTGGCAGCTCACTCCGGCTATCAGGGTGACCCGTGGGGGCGGCTGCAGCGCACCAGCACATTCCTCGCCGTGACGACCTACGGCACCGCCGACGACGCCCAGCAAGCGGTCGACCGCGTCCGAGCGGTGCACGACCGCGTGAAAGGGGCCACCCCCACCGGGGAGACTTACCACGCCGCCGACCCGCATCTGCTCGCCTGGGTGCACATCGCCGAGGTAGACAGCTTTCTGCAGGCCCACCAGCGCTACGGCGCGCATCCCCTGGATGCCACTGGGTGCGACGAATACATCGCCGACACCGCACGCGTCGCAGCCGCGCTCGGTGTGACCGACCCTCCACGCGACCAGGGCGAGCTGGCCGACCGGCTCGCTGCCTACCGTCCGGAACTGCGCGCGACCCAAGAGGCCCGCGAGGCAGCGCGCTTCATACTCCTCCACCCGCCCCTGCCCTGGATCGCCCGAGTCCCGTACGCCGTCCTCACCGCCAACGCGGTGTCCACACTTCCGCAGTGGGCCCGCAAGCCGCTGAGGCTGCCCTATCTGCCGGGGATCGAGGAAACCTGCGTACGACTGGGTGGACATGCGCTGATCACGACGATCCGATGGGCCATGAAGCCTCCCCGGCCCGTCGCGCACACGACCTGACCAGCGGACACTGCGTCCGCCCGCACTCGCCACACCCCCTGCCGACTCCCGCATGACCTCGACCGCCTCGCAGCCGGCGGGAGCCTTCAGCCCCGGGCCCGGCCCTGTCCCCAGGGCGCTCCCCCGCCGCGGGCACCGGGGCCGGCGTCGTCCCGGATCGCGGTGGCCAGCTCCGCCGGCCGCTCGACGCGCCGGTGACCAGCACCGCGCGCCCCGACAGAAGGTTGTTCACTCTCCCGCAGCGACCGCCCCTTGGCATATCGGGCACCGGTCCTTGCCATCCCACCCGTCCCACCCGAAAACCGCGGGCGAGAGGGACTGGCCTTCAAGCTCCTTGCGCACGGCGACCCGATAGGACCAGACCGCGCCGATGTAGGGGTGGTAGACATCGTGGAAGGCGGGTGACACCGGCGAAGCCCCTGCCGCAACCGCACGTTGAAGAGCACGGAGCTGCTCGAACATCACCTGCCCGGCACCGGCGACAACCGCGGTCGCATCGATGAACAGCCGTTCACGTACTTCATAGATCGCGGCATCGCTCAGTGCAGCGCGGGTGGCTGGGCCCAGGTCGACTTCGGCACCAGGGGCTTGCGCGATCTGGCGCAACCGCGCGTGGCACGCCCCAGCGGCTCCGATGAACTCGATGTACACAGCCCGCCGCCGTGCCCCGACCCCCCGGTCATCTTCGTGGCGATGGCGCAGGTAGTCAGCCAGAACGGTGCCGGAAATGGCAAGAGAGCCACCACTGACCGCCGCGACGAGCGTCCCCCAGTCCACGTCTGCCCCCCCAGCAGTGATCACAACGTCGGCGTCTGGAATCTACGCGCGGCTTCCCTCGAAGAACAGAGGTCAAGCCAGGCCCAGTTGCCGCGCAGGGGGCACTGCCTCACGACGCTGCAGGCGCAGCGCGCGCAGACCCTGCGCGAATCGCCCAAGTGGCAGTGTGAGATACGTCGACAGGCAGACGTGGAGTTCGTGGTCAGCCTCACTCACTCTCCGCCCGTGTGGAGTGAATCGAGGAGGGCCAGTTCTTCCGCAGGGAGCCGCAGCGCGCTCGCGGCCACGTTCTCGACGACGTGCTCCGGATTGCCCGTGCCGGGGATGGCCAGCACGTGCGGTCCTTGCTGAAGCGTCCACGCCAGCCGGACCTGCGCGGCCGTCGCGCCGTGCGCGCGTGCGACGGCGAGTACCTCTTCGCTGTCGGTGGCGCTCGCACCCGCGTCACCCCCGGCACTGGCGATTGCGTAGAACGGTACGAACGCGACGCCCTGCTCCCCGCAGGCGCGCAGGAACTCGTGATCCTCGAGCCGTGCGCCAACGCCGTAGGAGTTCTGCACGCAAACCACCGGAGCGATGGTCTGGGCCTCGGCGAGCTGTTCGGGCCTGACGTTGGAGACGCCCAGGTGGCGGATCAGCCCGGAGTCACGCAGACCGGCCAGCGCACCGAAATGCTCGGCGATCGAGCCGGTTGCCAGGCTTCGTGGGATGCGCAGGTTCACCACGTCGAGGTGGTCACGGCCGAGCTGGCGCAGGTTCTCCTCGACCTGGCCGCGCAACTGCCCGGGCGTGGCCCACAGCCACTCACCCGAAGGATCCCGGCCCGGCCCGACCTTGGTGGTGATGACCAGATCATCCGGGTACGGGGCCAGCGCGCGGTTGATCAGCTCATTGGCGGAGCGCAGCGGCGAGAAGTAGAAGGCGGCGGTGTCGATGTGGTTCACACCGAGCTCAACGGCGCGGCGCAGCACGCTGATTGCCCGGTCACGATCGCTCGGGATGCCGTTCCCGAACGCCCCACCGTTCTGTGTCAGGCGCATCGAGCCGAACCCGATCCGGTTGACTGTCAGGTCGCCGAGTTCCCAGGTGCCCGCGGCCGCCGCGCTGATCGTTTCTGAGGTCATGCCCGGAGTCTGTGTCAGACCCCTTCGGAGCGCCTCACGGTGGCAACAACCTGCCAGAGACAACGCATCCGCTCGCGGTCCCAGCGATCAGCCCGGCCTCGGAGCCGGCAGCGAGCCGGCGGACGAAGACCTGATGCTCCGGCAGACAACAGCTGCTGGCAGGCTCATCGGCCAGTCAGCTGCGCCCGCCAGGTGGCGAAGTCGACGCCGTGGGCCCCGCGTTGGCCGTAGGCGTTGCCGTCGAACGGCGATCAGGACGTGGACGCCGACGATGCGCAGGGCAGCCCTGCCCCACCCGGGTAGCCAGTAACACCGTGTGAAGCCTTGGCCTGTAATGTCTCGCGGAAGCTACTCGGTGGGGGGCCGCGGGCCATTGTGCCGCGTGTGAGTATGCGCCCCACGAGTCGCCGACATCCGAGACAACGAAGACTTCGGGGACCCGTATGAAACACACCGGCCTGGGGCGCAAGCTCTTCGCCATAGCCGCTGGCACAGCCTTCGCGCTACTCCTTCCCGCCGCCTCTGCCGACGCAGCCGGCACTCAGGTGTACTCGGGCAACGGATGGAAGGCACTGCCCAACATCCACTCCCTGTCGGGGGACGGCACCGGCTACACGATCCAGTTCGCCAGCGCCGACGCCCGGACCAAGCTCGGCCCGGCCGCCAAACAGGCTGCCGCCCAGCTCACTTCGGTGACCGGCATCAAGTTCACCGTCTCGACGACTCTCAAGGCCTCCCCTGAGGGGTGCGCGGCACAGCCGCGCCATGTCCTGACGCTGGGCACCAAGTACCGGCCGTTCGACGGCAGGAAAGGCATGTCCCGCGCGTGGCACTGCTTCAACACCGGTGACCACAGCGTGTGGGGCGGGTGGTCGTGGATCGACACGGAGTACTGGTCGAGGCCCGACTGGTTCAGCAGCAACAAGGCAATCAACGCGGCCATAACCAAGAACGCCGTCAACCACGAGATCGGGCACCTGGTCGGCCTGGACCACCCGAACAAGGACCTCAACGGTGACGGCAAGGTCGCCGACTTCGAGTGCGTACTGACCCCGAAGAAGTATCGGCCCCTGATGTGCTCGCCGAACGGTGGCTACACCACGGCGGCCGACGGAGGCAAGTTCACGTCGATCGAGACTCCTGGTCTCAAGCAGCTCGCCGACAACTGGACGCTCCCCGCTCCGGCCGGCAAGGCCCGCCTTGCCAGGACAACACCCGGCATCGACACGGGCGCGCTCGGCGGAGCCGACTCCTGAGGCATCAGGAAAGCGACATCTGAGGGAGCAACCCTCCTCTCGTCACAGGGTGCCGCCGGAGCCACCGGCGGCACCCTGGAACCGTCCTGACGCCACGGCTCCGGATTGGCCGATTCACGCCACAGGCACGTTCTGGTTCGCCTTGAACGCTAGGTTGAGTACAGCGAGCCCCGGCCTCCGTGTCATCCCCCGTGCACGGAGTCCGGGGCCGCGCTTTCATACTCCGCCCGAGGGGCGTCACCCGTAGCCCTCTGCGACGCGGTCACGCGGCGGCCCAAGTCGGGGAGTGTCGGCAGCCGTGGGCCACGTGCACGGTTCCGTGGCCCCGCCCGTCAGCCGGTCGGCGCCGCACACTGTTTACCGGGAGGGCAGAACCACCCGAGGGCCGTGTCCAGCAGCTCCTGCTCGTCGTCGGAACCGTCGGCGTCGGGTCCGTAGGCCACTATGGCGTACCGCTGCCCGTCCTCCGCTTCGAAGCGGTGGTCGATGACATGCCGGGTGAAGCTCTGCGACTCCCCGGCGACTTCGTCGGCGCGGTACTCGTGCGTGGCGGCCTTTCGCGCGGCCCCCGAGCTTTCCTCCAAAGTGATGACCTCGTAGCCGTTGAGTTTCCGGCTCTCGAGCTGTGCCGCCTGGAGCGAGGCGTACGGCGATGTCTCCATCACCGCGAACACCTGGAGCCGCCGGGATCCGTCGGAGCTGCGGTATTCGACCACGGCCATGCCGTACTGCGACGGGCGGCTGGTGCGCTCCCAGCCCAAGGGCACAGCGGACCGGAAGCCCTCGGAGTCCTGCACGACTTCGTACCCCCGCGGGGGCGTGGCGGCCGAGGTCGCCGCGGGCGATTCGGCTGACGGCTCGGCAGACGATTCACTGTCGCCGTCCCACGACTCGGTGGCCGTTGGCTGCGCGGCCGCAGGTTCCTTCACCGGCTGCGGCTCGCCCTTCCAGCCGAGCGCCCATATGAGGAAGCAGAGCCCGACCACAGCGAGCACCACGGCAGCCCGGCGCAACATCTGTCCTTGTTCGACGGCCTGCATCTGCTGATCGCCGTTGAACCGTGTTTCCCGCTCGTCGCCGGCCCACTCCTGCCGGTCGGCGTCGAATACCCGCATTGGTCCTCCGCCCGTCACACCAGGAGTTGCGCGATGCCTTGAACGACAGCCGTGGCCGAGGCGACCGCTCCCGCCGCGGCCGCGTTGGTGCCGAGCCATCCGCGCACGCCCACCAGCAGCCTCGTCAGACTGCTGCGGTCGGCAGTGCCGTCCCGGACGATCTCGGCCTCTGCCTCGGCCAGTTCACCGTCGAGCACTGTGTCCTCGGCGCTGCGGTCCTCCCGGGGCAGTGCGCGACGCAGTGCCCGGATGGCATCGAGCAGTTCGTCGTGCTCCGGTCCGGGCCCCCGCGCGGTGGTGTTGACGGACGTCGCCACACCGTGTGAACCCGTCGAGACGGAGCCTCCGCTCATGGCGTGGATGCTCACACTCCCTCCACCGGTCTCCCCTGCCTGCCCCGCGGGCTCGGACGGGGTGTCCCGCTCCGTGCTGCTCATGCCCTGCTCCCCTCCGTGTCCGGCGCCGAATCCGAGTGCGGTGTCCTGTCCGCGTGCGACGCCCTGCCGTGAGTGCCGGTGGCCACCGCGCCGCCCGACATCTCACCGATGAAGACACTTCCGCCGCTGACCTGGTAGACGTGCTGTTCGAAACGGTCCGTGCGGTAACCGTGGTTCTTGAGCGCGTCCCGCATCCCGTTCACGATCCGATCCTGAATCGTCTTGATGTACCGGGCGACATCCATCTCCTGGAACGGCGACAACTGCTGCGTACTGGCCACTTGACGCAGCGAGACGCGCGGCACGTCGGGAGCCGGGTCGCGGTTGGCCACCTCCGTCCGGATCTCCGAGCCGAAGCTCACCGCCGCCCCGAGTCCCACGGCGAGCCCCGTCGCCGGCCCGTCCCGCAGGGCGCGTACGGCACCGCGCCACCACTCCTCCGGCAGGTCCGCCATGAGTGTGTCGACCTTCTTGAACTCCGCGCGGACCGGCCCGAGTACGTAGGGCGCTACCTCCAACACGAGCATGCCGCCCTGGGTGTGGACCCGGACCAACACGGTGACGACCACCTGCTCGTGCCAGGCGCCCACCCTGATGCGCAGAAAGACCCGGCGTCCTTCACCGCCCTCGTCCACCGACTCCCTGCGGTGCCGCTCCACCTGCCCGGGCTCGTACACGCTCGCGCCCTGCCGGTCCGGCCGACTCTCGTCCTGAGCTCCGGCGCCCGAGCCGAGCAGCAGTGCCTCGTCCCGTTCCACTCCGCCCGGCAGATACACGAATTCCTCGATCTCCAGCTCGCGCAGCCGGTCCTTGCCGGACATGGCCGCGGATTCGCGCAGTTTCTGCAGCCCGGGCTTGATCATGTCCAGGGCGCCCCGGGCCGTGAGCGGCTGCCCCCACTGATGAGGTACGCCGTTCTCGGTTCGCTTCGGTTCCGTTTCCCTCTTCAGCTCCAGCGCGAAGGACCAGGGACTGCGCGGGGTCCCGGCACCCACGAACGGGCTGTCCACGTCGTAGAGGGTGAGCGAGGCGGCCTGCTCCCGGCGGATGTTGTCCTGCAGGTCCTCGTACAGCGGTCCTGCCGACAACGCTGGCTGTACAGCGTCCTGGAAAGTCCACCTGGACAGCCAGGTGGCAAGCGCGCGCCTGTGCTCCAGCTGGTGCCACCAGACCACCAGGGCGATCAGCAGCGGGAAGATCAACGGGTAAGGGGTCTGCACTGTGCCGTCGAGCGCCCCGGCCACGAACCAGTACCAGTAGAACGCGGCGAACAGCCATGCACCAACGCCCACCAGCCGTCCTGCCCCCTGCACGGCCTGGGCCACCTGACCACTCCGCCCGGTAGAGAGGCCGTCAGTCCCCCGCCCGGACACCGAGCCGGCGAACCACAGCGCCACCGCGACCATGGCGTACAGCTGGGACCAGGGCAGCGGCAGCCCTCCGGTGAGCTTCAGGGCCTCGTCCCCGGAATAGAAGGCCGTCAGCACGTCATGGAACTGCACATCGGAACCTGCGCCCCACTGGTCCCCCAGGGCATCCCAGAACATCACCACGTCGGTGATCAGGAATCCGCTCCACACGGCGAGCAACAGCAGCGCCGTCGTCGTTTCCTGGCGCATGACGCGCAGGGCGTGTGCCAGCACAGGCAGGACGTCCACGCCCAGCGGCGGTGCCACGGGCCGCTCCGGGTGTCCGACCAATTCACCCACGACGCGGCGACGGAAGGACATGTCCAGGTAGACCCCGGCACACAGCAGGCGAGTGGCCTCTGTGCGGCTGTACTGGTGCTGCGGGAGGCTCTCTCCGGCCACGGGCATCCCCACTCAATCCGGGCAAGGAATAGGCAAGTTACTGCGCGGCCGGCACCCAGGGTGAGAAACAGCGATACATACGCGTCGATCAGGTGAATTTCCGCAATTAGCCTTGATTTTCTGAAGGTAGGCGATGAAACACCCTGCCGGATGCAGACACGCGGCACACTGTGCTCGCCCCCAACTCCCGTACCCTGGCCTCGAAATGACGCCGAGTCTCTGCCAGTCCCCGGACCCGGCGTCGCCGACGGGCACGCGGTCGATCCCCAATGCCGGGTCCGATAAGCCACGGTGGTGTGCCGGGACATGCTGATTCTTGGTCAAGAGGACGTTGCGGCGCTGCTGGACTGCGATGCGCTGATCGACGCGCTCGCAGGGGCGATGGCCGACCTGAGCGCCGGGGACGCCGTGGTCCCCGCGCGGACCGCGGCGCCGGTTCCTGGGCTCGCGGCGACGATGCTGGTGGACATGCCCGCCTACGTTCCCTCGACTCGGGCGCTGATCAGCAAGCTGGTGTCAGTGTTCCCGGGAAACGCGGGCGGGCCTGTCCCCGTACGCCAGGGCGTGGTGGCCGTCTTCGACCCGGACACCGGCGTACCGGCGGCGCTCATGGACGCGACCTGGCTCACAGCGGCCCGCACCGGCGCCTGTTCGGCTCTGTCCGCCCGACTGCTGGCCCGCGAGGACGCTTCCGTACTGGCGGTCCTCGGGACCGGCCCGCAGGCGCGCGCTCACGCGCTGGCTGCGGTCCGGGTACGACCGATCCGCGAGCTCCGCATCGCCGGCCGCGACCGGGCCAAGGCGTCGGCGCTGGCAGAGGCAGTCTCGGACGACCCGGCTACTGCCGGGGTGGCGGTTCGGGCCGTCGGATCGTACGAGGAAGCACTCGATGATGCCGATGTCGTCTGCGCGGCTACGTACGCACAAGAGCCGGTCGTCCGCCGTGGCTGGATCAAACCGGGCACACACATCACTTCGGTCGGCTACAACCCCCAAGGCCGGGAGATCGACGATCAGACCGTCGTCGACGCGCTGCTGTTCGTGGAGTCGCGCTCGGCCGCACTGTCGGCGGTGCCTCCCAACCGTGATCTCGCCGAGCCGATCGAACGCGGCCTGATCAGCGCCGGGCATGTGCGGGCCGAGCTGGGCGAGCTGGTCGCCGGAACAGCCACCGGGCGAACCGGCGACGAGCAGATCACCCTCTACAAGTCGGTCGGCGTGGCCGTGCAGGACGCCGCCGCGGCGGCCCTGGTCCTGGCCGCCGCACGTGAGCGCGGAATGGGCCAGGAAGTCTCGCTCTAGCTTCGGGCGGCGGCATCCACGATCCGGCTGTGGTGTCCGGCACTCATGCGGCCCGGGACGTCGCCAGTGCCCGGCTCGCCGAGTCGGCCGGAGCTCTGACCGAACTACCGGCCCAGCGCCGACCGGAGCGTCATTCCATACCGGGTGCGCAGCCGCCGCACTTCCCAGAGCGACAGCGCGGACACCGACAGCGGGCCGCCGAGCGAGAAGGCGTAGATCACGACCGGAGGCGCGGCCACATCCGCGTCGTCGAAGAGCTGAAGACCGAAGAGCGACCGGACCAGCAGCGGTGAGAGCAGGGCCGGCAGCAGCTCATGAACGTCCCCCCGTATCCGCGACAACCGTATCCAACGATGGCCGGCTCCTGTTTGGCCGCGTCAAGACGTACTGGTCCCGCCGACGCCTTCGGGGAACTGACTACATCCCAGGTCATGTTGGCAGGTACGGCCCGCCCGTGCGCTCACCCGTCCGACGGCGCTCGGCTCGCATCGACCATCCACGCAGGATCGCCACAACCGGCCCACGGTGATGCTCTGCATCAGTGCCGTCGCGCAGGCTCATACCCAACAGCCCGAACACAACATGCGTTCATCTCATCCTACTTATGGAGATGACCGACTTCGATATCTGATTTCAATGAGTATCCGATACACTTCCGCGGCAAGCGAAATGGTTGTTTGTCCAGGATGTGACCCGGGGGGCACCTTGGAACCATTGGGGCCTGACGACCCCGCCGTCGTGGGGCCGTACCGGCTGGCCGCCCAGTTGGGCAGTGGCGGCATGGGCCGGGTCTACCTCGGGTACTCGCCGAGCGGCCGGCAGGTCGCGATCAAGGTCATCCGTCCGGAGTACGTACAGGAGCCCGCCTTCCGGCAGCGCTTCGCCCGCGAGATGATCGCCTCCCGAGCCGTGAGCGGGTTCTTCACAGCCGGGGTGGTCGATGCTGACCCCGAAGGGCGCCAACCGTGGCTGGCGACCGCGTACATTCCCGGCCCCTCACTGCAGCAAGCGGTGCAGAAGAGCGGCCCCCTGCCGGAGCGGTCCGTGCGGGCGCTCGGCGCGGCGCTGGTGGAAGCGCTGACGGCAATTCATGGTGCGGCTCTGATCCACCGGGATCTCAAGCCCGCCAATGTGCTCCTGGCCCAGGACGGGCCACGTGTGATCGACTTCGGGATCTCCCGGCTCGCCGAGCACAGCGGACTGACCCTCACCGGCACCACGATCGGATCTCCGGGCTATATGTCGCCCGAGCAGATCCAGGGACTCCCGATCGAGCCCTCGACCGACGTGTTCTCGCTCGGCTCGGTTCTGGCCTATGCCGCGATGGGCGCCGGCCCCTTCGGTGAGGCGTCTGTGCCGGCACTGTTGTTTCGCGTAGTGCACGAGGAGCCCAATCTCCAAGCGATACCGGCCCAGTTGCGCTCGCTGATCAGCTGGTGCCTTGCGAAGGAGCCCGCCGACCGCCCGGCACTTTCGGCTCTGATGCCCGCTCTGACCGGCGGCCGGTCACCGGTGGAACTGCTCGACGCGGGCTGGCTGCCGAAGGCCTGGCGGGGCGAAGACGCGGCGGGGACGCCCGCTTTCCCGGACGTGCCCACCTCGACTACGGCGCGGCACACCCCCGTCCCAGCCCCCGCCCCCGCCCCCGCCCCAGAGCAGCCGCAGAGTCTGCCGGAGCCCCTGCAAGAGCGTCCGGTCAGCCGTCGCCGACTGCTGTACGCCGCAGCCGGCACCCTGGGAGCCGGCGGGCTGGCAGCCGCCACCTGGGCGATGACGCGGGACGGCAAGTCGGCCGCCGCCGGATCGCTGCGCTGGCGATTCACCACCACCGGCACGGTCCTGTCCTACCCCAGCGTGGCCGGGGATCTGATCTACGCGGCGAGCAACGACGGCACGCTGTACGCGCTGACCACCGCCGACGGGCTGCGACGGTGGAAGTACACGACCGCCGCAGCCATCGGCTCCGCACCCACCGTGCTGGGCGGCAGCGTGTACCTCGGCAGCGACGACCGCATCCTGTACGCCTTCGACGCGCTTTCGGGGAAGGTCCGCTGGCGGTTCACCACGGGAGGCATCGTCCATACCCCGGTCGTGACAGGGGGCGTCGCGTACGTCGGCAGCGCGGACCATCGGCTCTACGCCGTGGACACGGCCAGCGGAAAGCGTCGGTGGGACTTCGCCGCCGGCAACGATACCCACTCCCCCGCCGTGTCCGGCGAAACGGTGTACGTGGGCAGCAGCGACACCAGCCTCTACGCGGTGAACGCGAACACGGGCGAGAAGCGGTGGGCCTTCACCACACGCGGGGCAGTGTCCGGCATCCCGTCCGTAGCGGGCGGTCTCGTCTACTTCGGCAGCACCGACGGAAACTTCTACGCGGTCGACGCAGACACAGGAAAGCAAGTCTGGCAATTCTCGGGTGCCTCCGTCGGGTCCAACCCGGCCATTGCCAAGGGAGTGGTGTACGTGGGAGGCGGCAAGACGATGCACGCGCTGGACGCCGGTACCGGCAAGTCCAGATGGGAGTTCACGGCCACAGGGGACGTCCATACGCCGGCCACAGCTGGAGCGGTCGTGTACGTGGGGAGCGATGACACCAAGCTCTACGCGGTGAACGCTGCCACAGGAAAGCAGCTTTGGGCCTACTCCGCCTCCGCTGCGGTGCACTCGCCGACAGTCACGCAGGACACGGTGTATTTCGGCAGCGACGACAGCACCCTGTACGCCGTTCGTATCTGAACCAACCGGGAACCGGGCAGCAGACGCAAGCAGTCCTACTCACTGCAGGTAATGGCTTTTTCATGTCTGAGTAACGTTGTTTGTTACCAAGGGGGGACATGTCAAGATATTCATCGCGGCTGGATCGGCGCGCCGAGAGGAGGAATCGCCGCAACGCTTCAGCCGTCGCTGGCTACGCCCGTGCTGCCCGGACCTGCGGCCCGCTGGCCAACCCGGGCCGAGAAGTGGAGTTCCGCTCGGTGCTACGACCGGGCCATCGGGTGTCGCTCACAGTTCTGACCGCCGCCACCGCCCTGGCCGATATCGTATTCATCGGCTGGCTGCTGCTGCCCCAGCATGTGCCCGGGCCCGGGGTGACCGGCGTCGGTAACGGCTGGCTGTTCCTGGCCCGGCTCGGGTTCTGCTTGGTCATCGCGGTCGAGACGATCAAAATCGTGCAGGCGGTGGCGATCTGGGTGTTCGCCTTCCGGGCGAAGGACCCCATCCCCATGGTGCCGCCGCGCGGACTGCGGATCGCCATGCTGACCACCATCGTGCCGTCCAAGGAGCCGATTGCCGTCGTTCAGCGGACGCTGCGGGCCATGCTGGAGGTGGCGCGCTGGGACTGCACCGTGGACGTCTGGATCCTGGACGAGGGAAACGATCCGACCGTACGGCAGATGGCCGCGCGCCTAGGGGTCCACCACTTCAGCCGCAAGGACCGGCCGGAGTACAACATGCCGTCCGGCCCGTTCCATGCGCGTACCAAGTCGGGAAACCACAACGCCTGGCGCGCCGAGCACGAGAACGAGTACGACGTGGTCGCCCAGATGGACCCGGACCATGTGCCGCTGCCCTGCTTCCTGGAGAGGACCCTGGGCTACTTCCACGACCCGGACACCGCGTTCGTGGTCGCCCCCCAGGTGTACGGCAACGCCTACGACAACTGGGTCGCCCACGGCGCCTCGGTGCAGCAGTACCTGTTCAGCAGCATCGTCGAGCGGGGCGGCAACGGTCTGGACGCCCCCTTGCTGATCGGCACCAATCACCTCTACCGGGTCGCCACATGGCAGCAGATCGGCGGCTACCAGGACTCCATCATCGAGGACCATCTGACGAGCATGAGGGTCCACGGCACGCTCAATCCCGCCACCGGAAACGGCTGGAAAGGGGTCTACACCCCCGATGTCGTCGCCGTGGGCGAGGGCCCGACCACCTGGACCGACTACTTCAATCAGCAGAGGCGCTGGGCCTATGGCATCTGGGAGATCAAACTCAACCCGCGGCTGAGGCAGGGCATCCGGCTCCGGCCCCGCCAGCGGCTGCTGTACGACCTGGTTCAGTTCTACTACCCGAGCGTCGCCATGAGCCTGACGCTCGGCACCCTCGCCACCGCCCTGTACATGCTGCTCGGAGTCTCGTCCATTCAACTGCCGGGACTGCCCTGGTTCCTGCTGTGGTCGGCGGGCATGGGCGGCTCATTCGCCCTGTGGCTCTGGCTGCGCCGATTCAACCTCGCCGAGCATGAGAGGCGGGAGATCGGTATGGCGGGGATCCTCCTGTCGCTCTTCGCCGGGCCTGTCTACATCGCAGCCGCGGCGAGCGCCCTGCTGCGCCGACCGCTGGCGTATGTGGTCACCGCCAAGGGCGAGCTGCGCAGTTCGGAGTCGCTGCGCACCTTCCGGCTGCACCTGATGTGGGCCCTGCTGGCCGGGGGTCTGCTGACCGTCAGTTTCCTCCACGACCATGACTACACCGGCATGCGGATCTGGACGCTGCTGGCCCTTGCGGCCGGCTCTGCCCCGCCGCTGCTCGCCCTGGCCCAAGGTGTCTCCACACGCTTGCGCACCGCGAGGGCCGACCGGTGAGGGTCACTACCCCACGGGTGCTCGCGCTACTGTGTGCCGCCCTACTGTCCTGGTACACCTTCCAGGTGGCGCCGGATCTGGCGGACCGCGAACGGCGCGAGGCAGCCGCGCGCGCCGACGCAGTGCTGCCACCGACGACCGTGCTGCCGGACGACGATCGCGCGCCGCACCACCCCGCCCCGCAGAGGCCCACGGTCTTCTTCCCCGCCGCGGGAAACGCGTTCATCGGCGTCTTCACCTCCGCGGGCGCCCACGACTTCACAGAGGCGGCCGATTTCGCCCGGCAGACCCGGCACCGCCCGCAGGTGTACGAGTTCTCGGCCGACTGGGAGACCGATCACTTCGACGCTGAGGCCATCAACCGTGTGGCCAAGCGGGGCATGCTGCCCATGGTCGCCTGGGAGCCATGGGACCACAGAGCCGAGGCCGACGAACCCACGCTGCGTGGAGAGCAGCCCGAGTACCGGCTGTCGAGGATCATCCACGGCTCCTTCGATTCGTACATACGGTCATGGGCGCTGGGCATCAAGTCGCTCAGCTACCCGGTGGCCATCCGCTTCGCTCACGAGATGAACGGCTACTGGTACCCCTGGTGCGAGCAGTCCAACAGCAACCGCCGTGGGGAGTACGTCCGAGCGTGGCGTCATGTGCACAAGATCTTTGACGCGGTGGGAGCACGTAATGCCGTGTGGGTGTGGAGCCCCAACGTCAGCTACACGAACTCCACACCGCTTACCCGGCTCTACCCGGGAGACGCATACGTGGACTGGGTGGGTCTGTCCGGCTACTACGGCACCGTGGGCAAGGAGAACTACCAGTCGTTCGACCAGCTCTTCACTCCGACGAGGACCGAACTGCGCCGCTTCACCCGCAAGCCGCTCGTCATCACCGAACTCGGCGCCACGGACGCCGCCGGGCGGAAAGCAGAGTGGATCACCGGCATGTTCCGTGCTCTGCCGCGCCACCGCGACATCATCGGCATCATCTGGTACCAGGCGGTGAAGGAGATCGACTGGCGCGTGGGCACGTCCCACGCATCCTCAGTCGCCTTCACCGCCGGGGCCTTGGCGAGCCGGTACCAGCAGAAGTGGGAGCCAGGTATGGCGCCGCGTCTTCGGTAGATTGTTCAACGGTGCGGATGCAGGACGACTTGATAGTTCTCGCCGCCGTACAGGAACTCGTACCGGTTCTCGAGCGCGAGCCGTCGATTGATCAAGTCTGCGGCTTCGGCGTGTGCCTGCTGATCGTAGTTCGCGAAGCCTATGGGGCGTCGCCGTGGACCGTGTCAATGAACTGTGGGAGCGGATCGAGCCGCTGCCGACCCCTGGCCCCAGCGCGGACGCCACGTCGACGCGGTCGATCCTGGCGTGCTCCCACTGGCAGGCGAATGGGCTGGAGTCTCCAGTAGGGGGAGACGCGAAGGTGGGGGCATGGACAACGACACGCTCTACTCGATCGGCGATCTGGCCCGGCGGACGGGTCTCACGGTCAAGACCGTTCGGTTCTACTCCGACTGCGGGATCGTGCCGCCGACTGACCGCAGCCCGGCCGGCTACCGCCTCTACGACATCGACGCCGTCGCACGACTGGACCTCGTGCGGACCCTGCGCGACCTGGGACTGGACCTTCCCACGATCCGGAAGGTCGTGGACCGGGAGCTCCCGCTTCCCGAGGTCGCCGCAGCGCACGCCGAAGCACTGGAAGTGCAGATCCGGATCCTGCGCCTGCGGCGCGCGGTGCTGACGGCGGTGGCCAAGCGCGGGTCCACCCCTGAGGAGATGGATCTCATGCACAAGCTGGCCAAGCTCTCCGAGGACGAACGCCGACTTCTGATCGGCGAATTCCTCGATACCGCCTTCGGCGGTCTGGACGCCCATCCAGAATTCGTGGGGATCATGCGCTCGATGACCCCCGAACTGCCCGACAACCCCGAGGCCGAGCAGGTCGAAGCGTGGGTGGAGTTGGCCGAACTGTCCCAGGACCCTGATTTTCGCGCCGACGTGCGGCGCATGGCTGAGCATCATGCGGCCGAGCGCGCCCAGGCCGACACCCCGGGACTGCACCGCGACCCTGCCGCAAGCATCCGTGACCAGGTCGGCCCAGCCCTGGTAGCCGGCATCGACCCGGCCTCGCCCCAGGCGGATCCGGTCGTCGCAGTGGTCACGGCTCAGTACGCGCACGTACTCGGCCGCCCCGACGACGTCGAGCTTCGGCCCCGGCTGTTGACCTGGCTGGAGAGCGTGAACGACCCTCGCAGGGAGCGGTACTTTCAGCTGCTCGCAGTGATCAACGGCTGGCCGGCCCCGGAAAGCCTGGCGCCGGTGTTCGACTGGTTCATCCAGGCTCTGCATGTCCGTACGCAGCGATAATGGGTCGCTCGCGAGGCGGCATGGACCGGGCATGGTTGTCGTCAGCTGAGGACGTCGCCGTCATACTGCGGGCGGCGCGACACCGGCCGCCCTCTCTCTCGTTCTTCACCCCTGGTGCGACGGAGGACGTTGCCGCATTGGTGGAGCTGTGTCGCGATCCCCCTTCGCTGTCCATCACGTGACACGGCCAGCGAGGGCCCGCGCGCACTCCATCGACTCGGCGTGCGTCGTGTCCACCTCCAGGTCGTAGAACACGCCCGCCTGGACCACATCCGCCTGTGACACGGGCTTCCTTTCTGCGGAAGCGCATCGCCGACCAGCGGGGCGTGGCCGAAGGCGAGGCTGCGCCCGCCGGCCTGATGAGGTCGAGCTCGTCAGGGCATGAGGCGTCCACCGATACGAGTTGCAGGCATCGGCCAACGCCCTCAGTCAGTACGCATTGCTGATCCGTTCGCTGCCCGAGTCGCCGCGACCGTGGCCCGTCGCCCTTCCCTCGCCGACTCCCGCGCCCCTCCTCTCCCGGTGCGGAATGAGCCATTGCCGGTCTGCCCTCGGAACCTCGGCCTGATGGCGCTTACGGACCGCCCGCAGCCCGTTGCACGGGGTGTACGCCCATGCCGGAGGCAATGACGGCAGCCCCCGGAGAGCGGAGGGTTCCGGCCGGGAGGGCGGCCGACGGGGCCCAGTGGGTGCAGACGGGGCGCCGCGCGGTCTCCTAGCCTCCCTCGCCATGCGCCTCACACACCTGAGACGGATCGCCCTCGCCGCGGTCCTCGCCGTCGCCGTCGCCCTCCTCGGACTGGCCCAGCCGGCCGCTGCCGACACACCCGACCTGACCTTCACCGTCGATCAGCCAGTCGCGGCCCCGGGCTCCACCGTGAACCTGACGATGACGCTCACCAACAACCAGGCCACCGACGTCGCGTTCGTCTATCAGTCGATTCAGCCGACCTGGGCCACATCACAACGCAGCGATCTGAAGTACTCGTTCACTTCGTGCGCCTCCGAGGGCGCCACGTGTACCGGCACTGGCACGACCGGGCTCGGAGTGAACTACGCCCTCCCCCTCGCCCCGGGTGCCAGCCGCACCGTCACTCTCACGTTCCAGATCGCCCCCGACTCCGGCTGCAACGGCAGCATCTCGTTCTACTCGTACCTCTACTACGAGTACAACGGACACCAGAGCGCCAAGGACGGCATCCACAACACCCCTGTCACCCAGGTGGACTGCCCTCCCGCTCCGCAACCGGGCTCCTCGAACGCAGACCACTCCTGACCCCAAGTGGCCGGCGAGCAGGGCAGGCGATCCCGGCAGAAACACACCGGGGTCGTCTGCCCTGCCCCCCATGCAGCCGCAGCTCGGGACGACCAGCGCAGCCCCAGCGAAAGTCCCTGGGGCGAGCTTGCCGCAGGGGTCCGGTCGGCGCTCAACAACGGAAAGCGGGGCCGTTCTGTTTGGTGAGGTTGTCGTTGGACATCCAGCCCGATGTGTTGGTGCCGGCGATCCGCATGAACGTCCAGGTGTGGCCGTGGGAGTTGACGACGTAGCAGTGGTACCAGACCTTTGCTCCTGATTGAGCCTGTGCCACGTCGGAGCATGTCGCGTACGGCCCGGTCTTGAGGTGGTAACTGCCCGTCATGTAGCCGTAGGTACCCGGATGCGGGTCCTGGTGGCCCCATCCGTTGCAACTCGTCGACACGGAACTGGATGTCGCTGTCGGGCTCGCGGGCGACGACGCGCAGGAGCATCAAGTGAGCCGGGTCAGCCGGTGCGCACCGCCGTGACTGTGAAGCGTTCGACCTCGGCGATGTGCCCGCCGGTGGAGGCGACCACCGTGAGCACCGGGTCGCGGGCGCCGGAGAAGGTCACCGACTGTTTCCAGGGCTGGCCGTTGCCGCCGGCCGAGGTGCAGCACGAGGTGCCCAACGGCGCCGCGGACGACGGCTGGCGTACCTGCACGCGGATGTTCTCGTCCACGCCGGTGATCCGCCCGCCGATCAGCACCGGGGAACGCACGAGCGCCCCGTATCCGGGCATGGTCAGGGAGAACGTCGTGTCGTCGGTACCCACGACCTCCCACGGGGCGTCCGGGCCGGTGCCGTACCGCACGAGGTGGACAATCGCCGCGGTGCCGCCCTCGGACCCGCGCAGTGCGACGCCGATGCGGGCGTCCGAACCCTTGACGGTGTGCGCGGAGATTCGGCCGATGTCCCGGAAGCCGAGGTAGCCCTGGGTGAAGGACAGTGCGGTCCGGTCCGGGTCGAGATGCCAGGGCTGGTGTCCCCCGGAGTGATAGTCACGCTGCCACGCCTGGGCCTCGGCGAGCGTGGCGAACGGCCAGATCGGCTGGAGGCGTCCGGAGCCGAGCGCCGGCGCGCTGCCGCCGGGTGCGGGCGTGGTCGGCGCTTGCGTGTCTGGCGACGTGGTCGCCGACGGGGCCGAGGGAACGGGCGTGGTGGGCGACGGCGACGGCGAGGACGTCCCCGGTGCGGCGGAAGGCGATCCCGACGCGTCCGGGGGTCCGCCAGAACTCCCGCAGGCGGTGAGCATCAGGCCGGTCACGGCTGTTGCGGCGAAGAGTCGGAATGGGAGCCAGATGTTCATAGGTGCCCCAAAAAACGTGTACCGACCGCCGGTACGGTCTGTGCGCCTATCGTGCCACCAGTCCGGTTCGCGTCACAGACCCCCGGCCCGGTCGTGTCCCCGTAGGCCGAGCGCCCATCGGGCTGCTGCTGGGCGATGACTCGCCCGTCATGGTGATCGTCGGCGAGCTGGGCATTGTCGTAGCGGCACTCCCCACCTCGTAGCGCCGCCCATCGCGGCCTCGGAGCCCCCGGCCCACCAGGTCGCCCGCCTGGGCAGCTGTTACGGAACCGTCTTCTTTCCCCGTGCAACTACGAGGTCCCCTCTGCCGTCTACCAGGCGGAACTCGCAACACGCCCGCATAAGGAGTCGACAGCCGTGGGGGACATACGCCGACGAGGAGTCGTCGCACTCGGGATCACCGCGCTGGTGGCCCCGCTCACTCTGGCCATGGGAAGCACGACCGCTCAGGCGGCCTCGTGCACAACGCAGACCGGGGCGTACCAGGAGCAGGTCGAGAAGTTCCTCGGCCGCCCGGTGGACGGAAAGCAGTCGGCCGCCGACTGCAAGGCGATCCAGGCATTCCAGACGAAGCACTCGATCAGCCCGAACGCCGGACTGGCGGGACCCATCACCTGGGGCGTCATGGATCTCATGAACAAGCAGAAAGCCGTCGGGAAGAACCCGAACAAGTCCCGCAAGTGCCCCACAAACAAGGGCCGCGTCGCCTGTGTCGACCTGACACTCCAGCTCAGCTGGATCCAGGACGGCGAGAAGCTGGTGTACGGACCGGTCGCGGTGCGTACCGGCCGCGATGGACACGAGACGCGGACCGGCCTGAAGAAGATCTACTGGCGCGACATCGACCACGTGTCCACCCTCTACGACGTGCCGATGCCGTACAGCCAGTTCTTCGACGGCGGCCAGGCCTTCCACTCCGTGGGCATCAGCGTCTGGGCACCGCCCGGCTCGCACGGGTGCGTGAACATGACCAAGAGCGACGCCGCCAAGTACTGGAGCCTGCTCCGTAACGGCGACGACGTCTTTGTCTACGGCCGCAAGGCCGGAACCTGAGACACCTCACGACCCGGCAGTGCCCGTACAAGCGCCCGGAGGGGGCCGGAACCATGTTCCGGCCCCCTCCGGCGCAATTGTCATGGGACACACAGACGGTGCCCGGCAGTGCCGGTGAAGCCGCAGCAGCCGGCCCCCCGCCCAAGGCCGGCGCCAACGGATGCCGACCTGTATGCGGCGCACGGTCAACTCCTCCCCCGACGAGCTCGTGGCGATGGGCATCCGCGCTGGTACAAGTCGTGATACTGCCTCCATGCGCCCGATTTGGGTTGATTTCATGCTGGGTTCACGACGCAGGAGTGCATGCCGATGGATCTGAACCTCACCGACAAGGTCGCCGTCGTCACTGGTGCCAGCAAGGGCATCGGCTTGGCCGTCGCCGAGGCGCTCGGTCGTGAAGGCGCGCGTGTTGTCGCCGGCAGCCGTACTGAGACCCCTCAGCTGGCTGCGCTGCGCGAGAGGTACGACGTCGCCTTTACCCCTGTCGATCTGG
Organism: Streptomyces sp. NPDC048479; assembly: GCF_040651435.1. NCBI lineage: Bacteria > Bacillati > Actinomycetota > Actinomycetes > Kitasatosporales > Streptomycetaceae > Streptomyces > Streptomyces sp. NPDC048479. Next base: position 106,197 of record NZ_JBEZKA010000015.1, on the reverse strand, counting down.
CCACCGCCGACGGTGCGGCCCTGCTGGTCCAGGCTGCAGCGGACCGACACGGCAGGATCGACCTGCTGGTCAACAACCTCGGCGCGACCCGCCCCCGCCCCGGCTTCCTGGACGTCGATGACGCCGAGTGGGAACGGGCCTTCGATCTGACGTTCTTCAGTGCGGTCCGCGCCAGCCGTGCCTCACTGCCGCATCTACTCGCCGCCGGCGGCGGGGCAATCGTCAACATCAGTTCCATCAACGCCCGGCTGCCCTTCCCCACGGTGGTGGATTACTCAGCGGCCAAAGCCGCGTTGAGCAACCTCACCAAGGCTTTGTCGGAGGAGTTCGCCCCGCGCGGCGTACGCGTCAACGCCATCGCTCCGGGGCCGGTCCGGACCCCGTTCTGGACCGACCCCGGCGGCTTCGCCGACGCCGTCGCCGCCGACGCGGGCAGTACCGCCGAGGAGGTCCTGGACGAGGTCGTGCCCCGGCAGATGGGCATCTCCACCGGACGGATCACCGAGCCCCAGGAGGTGGCAGACCTCGCTGTCTTCCTGGCCTCCCCCCGCGCCGGCAACATCACCGGTGCCGAATTCGTCATCGACGGCGGCCAGATCAAGACCACCTGACCGGTCACGAATCATGTCCGGCTGATGCTGCCCCATGCCACTCCGGCCCGAGGCGTGCGATGGTCAGCGGAATAGGGTATCCGTTCCTATTGCCTCCACCGCGTCCAACTCGTCCAGCCGGGGCTGGAGATGCGTGTCGCGGCTTTCCGGTCACAGCCGGGCACCCGTGCGTGGACGCGCCAATACGCTCACAGGCCCGTGCCCCCAGGTGCGACTGTTCATCTGCGCGGCAGCGGCCGGCGCAGAGCACCACATTCGTATGATCGAGATCCGGACAGACATCGCGGGGATTGTGCACAACCAGCGCTCTGGAAAACCGGTTCTCCTCCCCGCATCCGGCAGGCACGGCGAGGCGAGCCCCGCTGCTCCGGCGCGACTCCGCCGAGGAGGTCCCATCCCTCCAGCCCGCTCCGGTATTCCGTGCCGAACTCGCCGGGATCCTGCCGCAATATCGGCAGCCGACCGTCGGCCATCACGCTCGGCAACACTCCTGTAACCACAGAGTGGTGATCATCACAGGCTCGTGGTGTCAGACCCCCCTGAGCAGTGCGCTAACGTCATCGGGCGGCGCACCGAAGTCGGGGATTTCAAGAGCCATGACCAGGCCGGCTCGGCGATGAAGCCGGAATCAATTGAGGCTTTCACCCCGTCAGCGCGTCGCGTGAATAAGGAATCACCAGGAGAGGTTTATGAATAAGAGTCGATTAGAGTCCATCGGGACGTATCTCCCCTCGGCTGTTATGAGTACTCCGGAGCTCCTCACTCGCATGGAGAAGTCTCCGGAATTCGACCTCTTCAAGATTACCGGAATGGCCGAGCGCCGCGTCGCGGACGACACTGCCGACCTCCCCGAGGACTGCCTCACGATGGCAGTCTCGGCAGCCCGCGACTGCCTGGATCGCTCCCGCTACGCCCCGGCCGAGATCGACGTCGTGATTTCCTGCTCCATCAGCCGCACGACGGACGGCCGGCGCCACCAGTTCGAGCCGTCATTCGCCCACCGCATCGCCAAGGAGATCGGCGCGATCTCCGCCATTCACTTCGATGTCTCCAACGCCTGCGCGGGCATGATGACCGGCGTCTACCTGCTGGACCGGATGATCCGCTCCGGTGAAGTGCGCAATGGCCTGGTGCTCAGTGGGGAGCACATCACCCCGATCGCCTTCACTGCCGCGCGCGAGATGGAGGACAGCCGGGACCCCCAGTTCGCGTCCCTCTCCGTGGGCGACTCGGCCGTCGCCGTGATGGTCGATCGCGCCACCGACGAAGCAGACGTGATCCACGACATCGAGCTGATGACCTGCTCGGAGTACTCGCATCTGTGCCTGGGCATGCCCAGCGACGACACCGGCGATCTGGCCATGTACACGAACAACAAAGAGATGCACGCCCAGGACAGGCTCTCGCTGTGGCCGACGTTCCACCGCGACAAGCTGGCCGATGACGGTCGCCAATTCGCTGACGAGGGATACGACTTCATCGTCCAGCACCAGGTCGGCAGCCGGTTCATCGACTTCATGAACCACGTGGGCGAGAACATCTTCGACACACCGATGCCGCAGACGCTCTCGGTCGTCGAGAAGTTCGCCAACACCGCGACCACCTCCCACTACCTGGTACTCCACCAGGCACTGGCGGAAAGCCGAATACCCAAGGGGTCCAAGATCCTCCTGGTACCCGCCGCCTCGGGTGTGGTGACCGGTTTCCTGTCCGCGACCGTCTCCTCCCTGGAGGTATGACCATGGCCACCGTCATCACCTCCACCGCCCTCAGCCCGGCCGACGACGCCGGCAGCGCGATCGGGTACGCGGCATCAGCCGGCAGCGCCTGCCTGGAACAAGCAGGGCTCACCGCCGCGGACGTCGACGTCCTGATCAACGTCGGTGTCTACCGCGACTCCAACATCTCCGAACCGTCCGTCGCCGCGCTCATCCAAAAGCGCATCGGTATCAACCTGGACTACCTGCACGCCCCCGACAGGCGGGCCGCATTCTCGTTCGACCTCATGAACGGCGCCTGCGGCGTGCTCAACGCCGTCCAGGCGGCCGGTGCCCTGCTGGCAACCGGGAGCGCCCGCCGGGTGTTGGTGGTCTCCGCCGACACGCATCCCTCGATGGATCCGTCGAAGGCGGGTACTGCCGAGTTCCCGTACGCGAGCACCGGCGCGGCGCTGCTGCTGGAACGCACCGACGACGCCTGTGGCTTCGGCCGGGTGCACCACCGATCGGCGCCGGGGGCACACGGCGTCAACGGGTATCTGCCGCTGCACGAGGCCGGCTCCGAGGGGCGTGACACCATCGTCGTCGACCGCTACGGCGGCGTCCTGGAGCTGATGCTCGACCTGGCCGTCGACTCCGTACTCGGCTGCCTCGCGGCCGAGGAGGGCACCGACGCCGACGGAGCGACAGCGGTACTCGACCGCACGCTCCTGATCACATCCCAGCCGTCGCCCGACTTCCCCGCCCAGCTCGCCAAGCGCCTGGGTGTGGCATCCGATGCCGCCGTCACCGTCGAAGGAGTGCAGGGCGACCCACACACCTCGGCACTCGCCTACGGCTGGCGACAGGCACAAGACGCGGGCAGGCTCGGGGGCTTCGACCGGATCCTCTTTCTCGCCGTTGGCGCCGGGCTGAGTTCGGCAGCCTCCCTTTACCGCCTGGCCGGCGACAGCGACGGAGCGGCGCGCTGATGCCTGGCACCACAACCGGACTGCGCCAGGACGCGTTTCTGACCGAACTGCTTGCCTGGCACGCCGTCCGCACGCCCGACAAGCCGGCCGTCATCCACCCGGACGGCGGCCGGGTGGAGTCGGCCGGCCGACCTGCCTACGCCTCGGTCGGCTACGCCGAATTCGCCGCCCGCGTCACCGCCTGCGCCGCCGCACTGGGAGAGCACGGCATCCGCCGCGGCACCCGTACAGCCCTGCTCGTGACTCCGGGCGTCGACCTGCTGACGCTGGTCTTCGCTCTGCTGCACGTCGGCGCGGTTCCGGTGGTGGTCGATCCCGGCATGGGGCTGAACCGCATGCTGGACTGCCTTCACCGGGTGGGTGTCCAGGCATTCATCGGCGTACCGGCCGCACACATCCTGCGGCGGCTGCGCCCGCGTGCCTTTGCCGGAGTGCGGAGTCTGATCAAGGTGGGCGGCGGGAGCGGCACCGCGCTGGAGGACTTGACCGCCCTCGGTGCGGGCCTGCCGCAGCTGCCTCCGTTGAAATCCGGGCCCGACGACCTCGCACTGATCGGCTACACCACCGGCAGTACCGGCCCGGCCAAGCCTGTCGAGCTGACCGTCGGCATGCTGCGGGGCATGGCGTACGGCGTCGAAAAGGGCCACTTCACCGCCGACATGACAAGCACCCTGGTCACCCTGCCCCTGATGGGCGTGTTCGACCTCGCGGCGGGCCGCACGGCCGTGGTGCCGAAGATGAACATGGGCCGGGTCGGCGCCGCCGACCCGGCGCTGCTGACCGACGCGATCCGACGCTTCTCCGTGAACGCCATGTTCGCCTCCCCCGCGCTGCTGGGTCCGCTCTCGGCCCATCTGGCAGCGACCGGCGCCCACGTGCCGTCGCTGCACATGATCGTCTCCGGTGGCGCACCGGTGAGCCCCGAGCTGATGGGCGCGCTGCGCGCCGTACTGCCCGACGAGGCACGTGTGTTCAGCACCTACGGGGCGACCGAGGCGCTGCCGATAGCACTGGTGGAGAGCAGAGAAGCGCTGGCCGGGCCGGCCGCCGGCCCGGCTGAGGGCCTGGGTGTCTGTGTCGGCCGGCCCGCACCCGGCACAACGGTGCGCACCATCGCGGTCAGCGACGGGCCGGTCCCCCGATGGACCCGCAAACTGCCGGTGGCAGCCGGTGAGATGGGCGAAATCGTGGTCAGCGGTGAGGCGGTCAGCCCGCGCTACTTCCAAACGCCCCAGGCCGACGCCGAGCACAAGATCCAGGACGGCGAGCGTCGTTGGCATCGCACCGGTGATGTCGGGTGGATCGACGGTGAGGGAAGGATCTGGTTCTGCGGGCGCAAGAGCCACCGGGTCCGCGCCGCCGACGGCGACCTGCACACGGTGCGCTGCGAGAGTGTCTTCAACACCCACCCACAGGTGAAGCGCACGGCGCTGGTGGGCTTCGGCCCCTACGGCGAGCAGCGGCCGGTGCTGTGCGTGGAGCTGGCACCGGGCACCGACCGTAAGCAATGGCCCCGGATCGAGGGCGAGTTGCTCGAACTGGGCGCGCGCAGCCCCATGACCAAGGCGATCGCGGACTTCCTGCCGCACCCCGCGTTTCCCGTCGACATCCGCCACAACGCCAAGATCCGCCGGGAGCTGCTGGCCGGATGGGCCGACGACCAGCTCACCGGAAGTCGTCGCCCAACGGCGGCCGACCGGGCGCTGCGCACCGTCCCGCTGCTCGGGTGGGCGTACCTGGCAGCCTGGCCGCTGCTGCCCCTGGACCATGTGGCGCTGACCGCTCTGTGGTGGGTCGACGCCTTCCTGAGCGTTGTCGTCCACGCGGTCCAGATACCGTCCGCTCTGCGCGCGGAGCAGGAACTCGCCACCGGGCGCAAACCATGGGCGACAGCCGCGCTCACGATGCTCTTCGGGGCCACGTGGTGGCGGACACAGCTCCGCAAGAGGAAGGGCGCTTCCGTATGAAGGTGCTGGTGACGGGCGCATCCGGGTTCCTCGGCAGCCATATCGTCGACGCCTGTGTACGCGCCGGCGACCACGTGCGGGTGCTGGTGCGCGAAGAGAGCGACCTGAGCTATCTGCGCACCGTCGCAGGTATCGAGTTCGCGTACGGCGACCTGCGCGACGCCGACTCGGTACGCCGGGCGATGGTCGGGATCGATGCGGTGCACCACAGCGCGGCGCGGGTCACCGACAGGGGCACCCGCGTCCAGTTCTGGGACGAGAACGTCTCGGGCACGGCGCGCCTCGTGTCGGCCGCCCAGGAAGCCGGGGCACGACGCTTCGTCTTCATCAGCAGCCCCAGCGCACTGATGAGCATCCAGGGCGGCGACCGCCTCGACATCGACGAGAGCGAGCCCTTCCCCACACGCCACCTCAACCTCTACTCGGAGACCAAGGCCGCCGCGGAGCGCCTGGTGCTGGCCGCGGACCGCGCGGACTTCACCACCGTCGCGCTGCGCCCGCGCGCCGTGTGGGGCCCGCGCGACCACTCCGGTTTCATGCCGCGGCTGCTCGCGAAGATGATGACGGGCAGCCTGCCCGACCTCTCCGGGGGCAGGCCGGTGTACGCCTCGCTGTGCTACTGCGAGAACGCCGCCGATGCCTGTGTGCGGGCGGCGCGTGCCGACGGCGTTGGCGGCAGGGCGTACTTCATAGCCGATGGACAGCCGGTGGAGATCTGGAGCACGCTCGCCGGCCTAGCCGAACGGTTCGGCGGCAGGCCTCCGACCAAGCGCGTCTCCCACAGCCTCCTGCGCGCAATCGCCTTCACGGCGGACATGGTCTGGAAACTGCCGCCGCTGGCCAAGCACTCGTCGCCTCCGCTCTCCCGCTACTCGCTGGCGCTGCTGACCCGTTCGGCGACGTATGACATATCGGCGGCGCGGCGGGATCTGGCGGCGCCGCGGGTGGGCCACGAAGCCGGGATGGCTCAGCTGGAGGCCTGGATCAACAGCATCGGCGGCGTCAACGAGTTCATCCGGAAGGTGAAATAGCCATGACTGCGCAGCATGCCGCCACGGGCATTGTTCCTGGGGCCGGTACTGGGAGCAGCACCGCCTTCCGTCGGCCCGTCTCACCGACCGAGTGGTCCTATCTGGCCGCAGCCCGTCTGGGTGAGCTACTGGTGCTCCAGCTGGTGGTCGAGGGCATCGGGCCGATCGACGCCCTGGCCTTGAGCCGCGCCGTGGCGCAGGCCTCGGCGTCGTGTCCGGGCTCGCGCCTGGTACGCCGCGGCAGGATGTGGGTCGACAGCGGACTGCCGGCCCGGATCGTGGTCGCCGATGGACGGGCCTTCGACCGCAGTACGCTCACCGGCTTGCCTGAGCTCACCGGCCAGCTGGCCGAGGCGGAAGGCCGCTCCGGCTGCGAGGTTCTGCTGCTCACCGGCGAACCCAGCACCGTGGTGTTCCGCGCCTCCCACGCCGTGATGGACCTCAAGGGCACGGCGATCTGGGCCGCCGAGATCTTCCGCGCTCTGCGTGGTGAACCGCTGCACGGCGCCGCCGGTTCCCTGGCCGACTACCAGTTGCTGGACACGCTCGGCCGCCCCGGGCAGCGGCCCCGCCTCGGCCTCGACCAGCGCTCGCCGCTGGCCGGCCGGCCGGGCAGCGGCTCGGTGTGGCGGCGGCGTACGGTTCCGGGCCGACACGCGGCGCTGGCATCGAAGGTGGCGGCGGCGGTTGCCGGGGCCGTCGGTGGTTCCGCGGCCCGGATCATGGTCCCGGTGGATCTGCGGCGGCACGTCCCCACCGTGTCATCGACGGCCAACCTGGCGCTGCCGGTGTTCCTCGACGTCCCGGCCGGCCAAGGCACGGATGCGGTGCACCGGCGGTTGCTCAACGCTCTGGCCGACCGCCGGGAACTGGCAGCCGGGGCGGAGACGGCGCTCGCCCGGCTGCCGCTGCCCGCAGCCGCAGCACTGGTCGGGGCTTCGCGCGCCGCCACGTACGCCCGGCACCGTTATCTGGCGTCGGCAATCGTGTCCAATGCCGGCCGACTGGCGCTCGAGGAATTCAGCACTGGGGAGTTCACCGCGGCGACCGTGTACGCCCTGCCGGTGCATGCCCCCCTGGTTCCTGTCAGCATCGCACTGCTCGAACTGCCCGAGCACACCGAACTGGTGATCTCGGCCCGCGGGGCCGCGGACGTCGGCGAGCGCTGCGAGTCGCTGCTGGACCGGATCGAGACCGCGCTGGGCACGGCCGTGCCGGTCTCGTGCGCGCCGCCGACGGCACCGCCTCGCGAGCCCGGCGCCGCCGACCGGCTGCTCGCACCCGGGCCTGACGGGCTTCCGCCGCTGGACACCACAGTAGTGCAGCTGTTCCGGGCGCAGGCCGCCCGGCGGCCCGAGGCACCCGCAGTGATCGGCGGCAGCCATTCGTGGTCGTACGGGGATCTGGACCGCCGCTCGGACTCCGTCGCGGCCGTGCTGCTCGCCCGCGGGGTCGAGCGCGGCGAGGTGGTCGGTGTGCTGGCCGACCGCTCGGCGCTCGGCCTGGCCGGGGTCTGGGGTGTCCTCAAGGCAGGCGCCGCGTTCTTGCCCATGGACATCCGCAATCCGGCGCAGCGGGTCAAGGAGCTGCTGCACGACGCTCAGGTCCGCTTCTGTCTGACGGATGCGGCCTCGGCCGACACGGCGGAGGGGGCCGACTGCACAACGATCCTCCTCGAGGATGTCGGCAGCGACCACACCACGCTCGACGGGCAGGCGCACAGCGTCCTGGCCGCTGCCGCTCCGGACCCGGACGATCTGGCGTATGTGATCTACACCTCCGGTTCCACCGGCAAGCCCAAGGGCGTCCAGATCGAGCACCGGAGCCTCGTCAACGTGGTCGGCTGGATAGCCCCGTTTCTGCGGTGCGACGAGCAGACCCGGCTCGCGTACTCCTTCTCGCCCGGCTTCGACCTGTCGATGATGCAGATCTTCCCGCCGCTGCTGCACGGTGGCGCCGTCGTACCGGTGCCCGGCGAGCTCGACCCCGTCAAACTGCGTGAGATGTTCTCGGGGCTGCAAGCCAACACCCTGGCGCTGACCCCGACCCACCTCGAGCTCGCCGCCCGGCTCGGCCTCCGACCGGCCGGCATCCGCGCGCTCCATCTCGGCGGCGAGAACCTCACCATGGCCAGCAGCCAGTGGGCACGCACGTCGTTCGGGCCCGACTGTCTGATCGTCAATATCTACGGCCCCACCGAGGCGACGGTGGCCTGCACGGTCGCCGTCGTCGGCGACGACGCCACACGCGCCTCCACGCCGATCGGAGTGCCGGTACACCGCACCTCTGTGGCCGTGCTGGACGAGCAGCGGAACGATGTCCGGGACGGCGAGTTGGGCGAGCTCTATGTAACGGGTGTTCAACTGGCCCGCGGCTACCTCGGCCGCCCCGACCTGACGGCCGACCGCTTCGTCTACCTCCCGGACGGCCGGCGCGCCTACCGGACCGGCGACCTGGTGCAGCAACTGCCGGACGGGCAGCTCGAGTACGCGGGCCGGATCGACACGCAGGTCAAGATCCGGGGTCACCGGGTCGAGCCGGCCGAGGTCGAGGCGGCGCTCACCGCGCTGCCGGACATCGCCCAGGCCGCCGTGGTCGCCCGCCGCCGGCACCACGCCGGCCCGCAGGCACTGTGCGCCTATGTGGTCCCCGCCGAGGGTGCGGCGCCCCTCGACGAGGCAGCCGTACGGGCGGAGTTGGAGCGTACGCTGCCGTCCCACCTGGTGCCCTCGGTGGTGTGTGCGGTGCCCGGGCTGCCGGAGACGGCCAGCGGCAAGACCGACCGCAACGCGCTGCCGAATCCTTTCGACGAAGCAGCCGAAGCAGACGGAGAAGCCCAAGCAGCGGCAGGGCCCGGGAAGCCGGCCGCCTCGGGAGCACCCGCCCCGAACCCCACGGGCACGAAGCCCCCCGGGACCCTACGTGCTCCGGGAGCCGCCACTGCGGCGGTGACTGCCGGGATCTGGTGCCGCATCCTGCACTGCGATGCCACTCGCCTCGATGCCTCCTCCGACTTCCATGCACTGGGCGGCGACTCACTCGCCGTCCTGGAGATGCTGGCCGCGCTCGGCGACGAACTGCTGGGACAGTCCATGGAACAGCAGTTCCTGACCCAGCTCGGTTCGCTGAGCGAGAATCTGACGCTCGGCCGGGTCGTCGAGACCGTCGACGCGCTGCGGAGCACGTCGTGATCTTCGTCGGTGAGGGCGCGCTGCTCTGGCGCGCCGTACAGCACACTCTGGACAGCGGCCTGGCCGTGGACCTGGTCTGCGGCCCTGCCGCCGCACGGACGGCTCGGCCCGACGTGCCCTTCCTGACCGCCACGGACGTCAACACGGTCGCTGCCGAACTGGCCGCCGCCAGCACGGACGGCCTTGTCTGGTCGGTCAACAACCGGATGATCTTCCGCGCTCCGGTCCTCTCCACCGGGCTGCGCATCCTGAACGTCCACCACGGCCCGCTACCTGCCTATCGGGGGCTGCCCGAGGTGGCTCTGGTGTACGCGATGCTGCGCGGCGAGCGGGAGTTCTCCGCGACACTCCACCAGGTGGACGAGGGCATCGACACGGGCCGTACGCTGGCCGCCGAGCCCTATCCGATCGGCCCGAACGACCCGTACCACGTGGTGCTGCGCCGCGGCCTACAAACCTGCCACCACCTCTTCGAGCGCTGCCTGCCCCTCGCCGCAGCCGACCCTGAGTGGGTCGGCGAGCCCACCCCACCCATGGGGGCCGACGCCGGCGGCTACTTCGGCCGCGAGGCACTGATCCGTCTGCCCGAGCACCGCAGTAACCCGAATTTCGGGCGCGCCACCGACCTGGGATTCCTGGCCGGCTACCTCCCGGAGCTCGCCGCAGCGCTGGCCTGAAGCCGGGCAGCCATCCGCACCGACCGCGGACAGCGGCTGGTCCGCGGGCAGGCGGCGAGCCCCCGGCCCAGGACGCGCACCCCCTGCTCGGCTTCCCCGACGGTCGGCTGGAGGGAGCGGCCGCGGTGAGTACTCCTCAGCCGCCGCTCAAGGGAGTGTCCGGGGCGACGTGGTTGGCGACCGAGATCAAGAGCTCGGTACTGAAATTCTTGGCCGTGTTGCTGCCGATCCCCTGTGTCGCGACCGTCGCGATCGCGATCTTCTTGGAAGGCAGATAGGCGACCGTTCCCTGATAGCCGGCGAATGACGGATTCTGCAGGAGCCAGGTGTTCTGCACGGCCAGCCCAAGGGCATAGGAGGCCGTCGGCGACAGCTTGGAAACGGGTGTGATCTGTACCTTGTGCGACTCGGGCGTCAGCAACTTCCCCTCGCCCAGTGCCATCACCGACTTCCCCATATCTTCCAACGTTCCCGTCATGACCGCTCCCGGGGCCAGCGTCCACGACGGATTCCAGTAGGTGGAGTCCTCGAATACGCCCCGTTCGTTGTCGAAGGCATGGAGTACCGGGGCGGTGATCTCCGCCGTTGACGGGTTGTCGGTCTGAGTCAAGCCGAGGGGCTTCAGGATGTCATTCCGCATCACTTCCGACAGGGGCTTCTTCTCCACTTTCGAGATGATGTCACCAAGGATCACCCAATTGGCGTGCGAGTACACGAAACCCGTTCCCGGGGTTTTCTCGAGCGGCTTGGAGACGGAGATCTTCACCAGTTCTTCCGCCGTCCATTGCCGAAACGGATTCTTGTAGAGCTCGGCCAAGAACTCACGATCCCGGACATAGTCCGAGTATCCAGAGGTGGTAGAGGCCAGCATCTTCAGTGTGATCTCGTCCGCGTGCGGAAGGTCGGGGCGCCACCGGGAAATCTTGTCGTCAAGCTTTACCTTGCCCTCGTCGACGAGCATGAGAATTTCCGTCGTCAAATAGGGAATCGCAACCGAACCCATCCGGAAATGCATGTCCGTCGAGACAGGAACGCCCGTCATCGACTCCCCTGAAGCGACATTCGAAATTCTCTTGCCGTCGACCCATACCCCTGCCATGGCTGCACTGAGTTTGTACTTCTTCAGGGATTCTTCGACCTGCTTCTCGGTGAAGTCGGCGGTGTCGGCCGGAATGCACGTGCCGCCTGGAGAGATCTGGCCGGACGGACACGCCTTCGCAGCGCTCGCGGCCTCACTGTCGACGCAACCCGCCAGCGAAGCACCCAAAAGCAATTGCAGACACGTGAGCGTAACTGTCTTGTGTGTACGCACGGTGGAGCCTCCATGCAAGGTCGAAGGACGCCGACTCTGCGATCCCCACTTGTCGCCTTTGAGGGCCTCGTTTCGCATGCTAACCGTCGGCGTCAGCCGGCGCGCTTCAGAGGATTTCCAGGAGCTCCTCAGAACCGCACCGCACCTCCAAGCCGACATGGGGCCTGCGAAACGGCTCGCCACAGGGCGCCCGGCACCGCAGCCTGACGGAAACTGAAAGCAGGGAGCAGGGAGCCGTGAGGAGGAGACATGACCGAGAGCACCATGGGCGACGAGGTCTACCAGCCGGACGGGTCCGAGGTGCAGGACGATGCCGGGCTGCTGGACGCCGAGGACACACTCGAGGATCCGGCGCTGCAGATCCTCTCCGACGGGTACTCCCCGCCGGAGCGACCGTGGGCCGTGGACCGGGTGGGCACCACCGCAGCGGAGCAGCGCTGGGGCGAGAGCCTTGAGGAGCGGCTGGCCGAGGAGGCACCGGACGTCACTGTCCCCACGGGCGATGGACTGGGGGACGCCTCGGATACCGACGGCGAGCTGATCGACGACGAGGTCGGGGCGGACCGCGCCGGGCGGCTTGTGGCCCCTGACGAGGGGGCCCACTCCGACCTGGAGAAGGAGCTGGTCGCTACCGACGTCGGCATTGACGGCGCCGCCTCGGCGGAGGAGGCGGCGATGCATGTGATCCCGGAATCCGAGCAGTTCTGATCTGCGCGAGGCTGCGCTGGGCGCTCGACCGAGCGCCCACCGCGCGGCGTCCGGCAGAGGCTCCGGCGTCAGCGTTCCTCACGGAACAGAACGTGCCGGCCGACGGTGGCGTCGTACTTGCGCAGGAGCAGGCGGTCGGGGTCGTTGCGCCGACTCTTGCGGGTGACGTAGGTGTCACCGGTCCCGGCAGTCGACCGCAGAGTGATGACCGGTCGGGTGTCGCTTCGTGCCATGGGGTGCCTCCCGGCGATTCCACTGGACCCCATCCCATAAATGAGATGGTTGTCGTTTTCATCGATGTGCTGATGGAGTAACGAACCAAGACTCCACCGCATTCCCGGGCGCCGCCCCGCTTCGGTGGGCTCCGACGGAAGGCTCACGGGTTCGCCGGTGCCCCAGCCAGCGGGCGGCCCGCCGGTGAGCTGCAACCAGGCGCTGCCGCCAGAGAGCGGCCGGGCAGCCCCGGCGTTTTCACGGTCGAACCGTCCCCATGATCCGTCAGTTCGTGAACGCACAGCGGACCGCGAACGCTGAGCACCACCACAGGCAGAGCGGCTCCTACGTCAAAGGCGCCTGCCCTGCCCCTACGAACGGGCGGGCTGGTTGGCGATCAGCAGAGTGGTGCCGGCCGGGCGGAAGCCCAGGCGGGCGTAGATACGGGCGACCGCCTCCTCCGCGTAGGCGAGGAAGATGGTGCGCACGCCGTGGTCGCGGGCATGGGCGGCCAGGGCCGCCGCGACGGCGGCGCCGAGGCCTTGGCGGCGGGCGGTGGGAAGCCTGGCCCGGTGGTGTGAACGTGGATGTGTGACGCGTTCCGCGACGACGGCATCAGCAGATTCGTGGCAACTGCTCACCGATCGGCAGGTCCACCACCCGCGTGCCGCCAAGTCCGGTACGCGCCACCACCATTCCGGGGTGCGCCTCCACAGCTTCGCCGATCACAGATGCGTCAGCGCCCAGAGGGTGCGAGCGCATCGCTTCCAGGACCGGCTCCGCGTGCTCGCGCGGAACGAACGCCACGAGCTTGCCCTCATTGGCGACGTACATCGGGTCCAGCCCCAGAATGGCGCAGGCGTTGGCCACGGGTGGCGGGACAGGAATGGTGCGCTCCTGGATGACGACTCCGGCGCCGGAGGCCGCCGCGATCTCGTTCAGAGCGGCTGCCAGGCCTCCGCGCGTGGGATCGCGCAGCACATGCAGGTCCGGGGTGACAGCAAGCATCGTCTCCACCAGGCCACCGAGCGCCGCGCAATCGCTTTCGATCTCCACACCGAACTCGAGGCCCTCGCGGACGCTCATGATCGCGACGCCATGGACGCCGATCGCGCCGCTGACGATCACAACATCACCGGGGACGACGCGCTGCGGCCGCAGATCGACGCCCGTCGGGATGATGCCGATCCCCGCGGTATTGATGAAGATCCCGTCACCGTGGCCGGCTTCGACCACCTTGGTGTCGCCCGTCACCACTTCGACCCCCGCGGTGCGCGCGGCCGAACCGAGCGCCTGCGACACGCGCGAGACCACCGAGAGCTCGACCCCCTCCTCCAGGATGAATCCGCAGGAGAGATAAGCGGCTCGGGCGCCGCTCATAGCAAGGTCGTTGACGGTGCCGTTGACAGCCAGGTCACCGATACTGCCGCCGGGGAAGAACAGCGGCCGCACCACGAAGGAATCCGTGGAGAAGGCCAGCCGGACTCCGCCGAGCGAGAGCGCCGCGGAATCGCCCAGCTGGCCGAGCACCTCTCCCCCGAAGGCCGGCGCGAAAATGTGCTGGACGAGCTCGGCGGAGAGCACGCCGCCACCGCCGTGGCCCATCACCACCCGGCTCTGGTCCCGCATTGGGGCTGGGCAGGTCCACGCCGTGAGGTCCGGCAGCCGCGGCCCGGCGGCCTGCGGTGAGCCGTTCAACGGTGTATCGATCGAGAGCGCTTCTGTGGTCTCAGACAACGGGGCTCGCCTCCAGCGATGCGTTCGTGATGTCCAGCCGCCGGTAGAGGTAGTACGCGGCGCAGGCGCCCTCACTGGAGACCATGGTGGCGCCGAGCGGGGTCCGCGGCGTGCACAGCGTGCCGAAGGCCTCGCATTCATGAGGCTTCAGCAGACCCTGCAGGACCTCGCCACTGCGGCACTCCGCCGGCTCCCTGGTCTGGATGCCGGTGACCGAGAAGCGGTACTCGGCGTCGTACTCCCGGTACCGCGATGACAGCCGCCAGCCGCTGCCGGGGATCGTTCCGATGCCGCGCCAGGCACGATCGGTGACCTCGAAGACATCCGCCAGCATCGCTTGAGCGGCGCGGTTTCCCTCGGGGCGCACGGCACGCGGGTAGGCGTTGTCCACGGTGTGCTCACCGCGTTCCAGCTGCTGTACGGTCCTGCGCACCCCCTCCAGGATGTCCAGCGGTTCGAATCCGGTCACGACGATCGGGACACGGAACCGCTCGGCCAGCTCGGGATACTCCGCGACGCCCATCACGCTGCACACATGCCCGGCCGCGAGAAAGGCCTGCACCCGGCAGCTCGGGGACTGCATGATCGCCTCGATCGCGGGAGGCACCCTGACATGGGACACCAGCAAACTGAAGTTCTGGATACCGAGCCTGCGCGCCTGATACACCGTCATGGCATTGGGCGGCGCAGTCGTCTCGAATCCGATACCGAAGAACACCACTTCCCGGTCCGGGTTCTGCTGAGCGATCTTCAGGGCGTCGAGCGGCGAGTAGACGACCCGTACATCGCCGCCTTCGCTACGGACCTGGAACAGGTCACGGCCGGTGCCGGGCACGCGGAGCATGTCACCGAAGGAGCAGAAGATCACCTCGGGGCGGGAGGCGATCTCCAGCGCCTTGTCGATGACTTCCAGCGGGGTGACGCACACGGGACAGCCGGGTCCGTGGATCAATTCCACCTGGTCAGGGAGCAACTGGTCGATGCCGTGCCGGATGATCGTGTGCGTCTGTCCCCCGCAGACCTCCATCAGTGCCCACGGTCTGGTCACGGTGGAATGGATGTCATCGAGCAGGCGGCGCGCCAGATCCGGGTCCTGGAACTCGTCGATGTACTTCACTTCTTGGCCTCCTGGGGCGTGTCGGTGCCGGCGGCGGGCAACGGGGATCCGCCGGATCGCGCCACCGGCTCCCACGGATCGCCGAACTCCTCCTGGAGCAACCCGAGCGTGGCAAAGAGCTCGAGGGTCTTCTTGGCCGACTCCTCGTCCAGGCGCTGCAGGGCGAACCCCACATGCACGATGGCGTACTCGCCGACCTGGAGGTCCGGCAGATACTCCAGGCACACCTCCTTGACGACACCGCCGAAGTCCAAGCGGGCCATACGGGTGCCGTCGCGTTCCTCGATGTCCAGGACTCTCCCGGGTACCGCCAGGCACATGTCGTTCTCCTCGCTGTGGGTGTTTCGTCGCCCGGACTCCCCGGGGCACGTCGTCAGTTGCCGCCTGCGCGCAGGGCCACGGCGGTATGTGCGGCCACCATCAGTTGACCGAGCGCCAGCCCCCCGTCGTTCGGCGGGACTTGGTGGTGGCGCAGGACGGTGAAGCCGTCCTCGCGAAGCGTCCGTGCGCACGCCGATGAGAGCAGAGTGTTGGCGAAGACACCGCCGGTCAGGGCTACGGTGTCCAGTCCGCGCTCGTCTCGCGCCATGACGCAGATCTTGTGTACGAGATCGGCGACGGCCCGGAGGAAGCGCGCGGCGACAAGGGCTGGAGGTGTGCCCGCCCGTACGTCGTCGACGACGGCTGCCAGAACGGGTGCAGGGTCGGCGGCCACCGCAGCCCGGCCATCATCCGGAGGCCGCACGGCGAACGCGTAGCCGACGACGTCCTCGGCCGCCGCCGTGAGCGCGGCCGCCTCCAGCTCAATGGCTGCCTGGGCTTCGTATCCGGACTGATGGCAGACGCCCGCGAGCGAGGAGACGGCATCGAAGAGCCGCCCCATGCTGGACGTAGGCACACAGTTCAGGTTCCGCTCCAACTGGTGTTCCAGCACCCGGAGTTCGTCGGGAGGGCAGGCGACAGTACAGGGAAGGTCCTGGGACCAGGCGATCCCGGCTGCGCGCAGATGTGCGAGTGCCATTCGGTACGGCCGGCGCACCGCGGCGTCGCCGCCCGGCAGGGAGACATAGGCGACGTGTCCGAAGCGGCTGAACCCGTGGTAGTCCGCCAGCAAGAACTCCCCACCCCACACCGCCCCGTCGTCACCGTAGCCAGTGCCGTCGAACGCGACCCCGATCACGGGGCGGCTCCCGTCCAGTCCGTGCTCCGCCATCGCGGCGGCGACGTGGGCGTGATGGTGCTGGACCCGCACGACGGGCCGACCGGCCGCGTGCCGGGTGGCCCACTGTCCGGAGCGATAGCCGGGATGCCGGTCGGCCGCCAACAGCTCAGGGTTCACCCCGGTGATCGACTCCAACTGCGTTTCGGCGCGCTCGAACGCCTGCTGTGTGGCGAGGTCGTCCATGTCCCCGATATGAGCCGACAGCCAGGCCCTGTGCCCTTCCGCGAGACAGAACGCGTTCTTGAGGTCGCCCCCGACAGCGAGAGCCGCCGGCACGGGTAGGGGCAGTACCACGGGCAAGGGGGCGTAGCCACGAGCGCGGCGGATCGTCAGCGGCTCCCCGTCGCACACCCGCACCACGGAGTCGTCGCACGGCACGTGGATCCCGCGGTCGTGCGTGAGCCAGGCGTCTGCCAGGTGCGCCAGCCGGGTCAGTGCGTCGGTGTCTTCGGTGACGATCGGCTCCCCCGCCACATTCCCGCTGGTCATCACGAGCAGACACGGCCCGTCGGCATCGCCGGGCAGGCCGAGAAGCAGATGGTGCAGAGGTGTGTAGGCAAGCATCACGCCGAGATCGGGACTGCCGGGGGCGACCTCCTCCGAGGGCCCCGGCCCCGGCAGTCCCGGCAGCACAGCGTCAGGCCGACGGCGCAGCAGGACGATGGGCCTGACGCCGCCCGTCAGCAGACTTCGCTCCTGGGAGCCCAGGTGCACAAGGTGCTCGATGTCGGCGATGCTCCTGGCCATCAGGGCGAACGGTTTGTTCCCCCGGGCCTTGCGGTGGCGCAACGTGGCCACGGCCCGGGAGTTGGAGGCGTCGCAAGCGAGGTGGTAGCCGCCGAGGCCCTTCACGGCGAGGATCGCGCCTTGGGACAGGAGCCTGCGGGCCTCGGTGATGGGGTCCTCGGCGGATACGGTCCGAGGCGAATCTTCCGTATTCGCTTGCGCCACGAGCAGACGCAGGCGGGGGCCGCAGGCGTGGCAGGCGACCGGCTGCGCATGAAAGCGGCGGTCGGCCGGATCGGCGTACTCCCGGGCACAGTCGGCGCACATCGGGAAGTCGGCCATGGTCGTGTGGTCCCGGTCGTACGGAAGACCGCGGACGATCGTGAAGCGGGGGCCGCAGTGCGTGCAGGTGATGAAGGGGTGGCGGTGACGCCGGTCGGCCGGATCGGCCAGTTCCGCGAGGCAGGCCGCGCAGGTCGCCATGTCCGGCGACACCAGGGTGCGCGCGGGTCCGCCCATGGTGGATGCGGCGATGGTGAACCCCTCACCCCCGGTGGTGGGGACCTCCTGATGGTCGACGGACTCCACCCGCGCGAGAGGCGGCGCGTCCGCGGAGATGCGGGCACAGAAGAGAGCAACGTCAGCGGGTGGCCCTTCGACTTCCGCGACAACGCCCTCACCGGTGTTGGTCACATGGCCGACCAGGTCGAGCCCGGTGGCGAGTGTGTACAGGAAGGGCCGGAACCCGACGCCTTGAACCACGCCCCGGACAGTGACCCGCCTGCGCTGCACCGCCTCCTCCGCGACGGCGGCGGCCGGCTGCCGACCGCTCACGAGCCGGACTGCGCCATGGCGCCGGAGGCCGGCGTAGGGGTATGCGTACCGTGTTCGTGGTGATGGAGATGCTCCTGACGGGCCATGACGGGCGAGTGGACCGGCCCGCCGTCCGCTGCCGCCGTCGCCCGGTCCAGCAACGCCCCGACGCCGTCGCCCCGACGCGCGGACGTCAGCAGCACTTCCACCCCGGGGTTGACCTGCGCGACGTTCGCCCGGAACGCCGCCTCGTCGAACTCGACCGCCTCTGCGATATCGGTCTTGGTCACCACCACCAGGTGCGCCAGACCGAAGGCGGTGGGGTACTTCAGCGGCTTGTCCTCCCCCTCCGTCACGGAGGCGAGCACGACCCGCAAGGACTCACCGAGGTCGTACGAGGCCGGACAGACCAGGTTGCCGACGTTCTCCACGAACAGCAGCCGGGTGTCCTCGGACAGCCATCCGTCCAGGTGCCGGCTCAGCATCCCGGCCTCCAGATGGCACAGACCGTCGGTCAGCACCTGCTTGACCGGAACTCCTGAACGAGCCAGGCGCACAGCGTCGTTCTCGGTGGCGAGGTCGGCGGTCAGGGCCGCGACCCGTACTCCCCGCTCCCGTGCCAGCAGCAGCTCGCCCTCCAGCAGAGCGGTCTTCCCACTGCCGGGGCTGGACAGCAGATTGACGATCGTGGTGCCGCGGGCGGCAAGTTCGGCGCGCAGCGTGTGCGCGGTCGCATCGTTCTTGGCGAGGACCGCCTGTTGCAGATCGACCACACGGCACATGCTTCAGCACTCCTCGAAAATGGGTTCACGGGCCCGTTCGTGCTCCTGGCCGTCCTCCCAGTGCACGCTGACGATCTGCAGCTCGCGGCCCGAGAGCAGCTCGGCGGTCGCCTCTCCGCACATCGGACAGCACAGTTGCGGCGGCATTCCGACCGCCCATTCATCCGCGCACGGTTCGCAGCGGGCACGACCCGGCACGGAGTCCGCGACCAGCTCGGCACCTTCCAGAACGGTCCCGGCACAGGCCAGTTCGAAGCAGAAGGAGAGAGCGTCGGGGACCACACCGGCCAACTCGCCGACCTGGAGGCGTACGGACGTCACCGCGGTGACGCCGCCTGCTTCGGCCGCCGCCTGCTCCACCTGGCCGACGACAGCCAACGCGATGGACATCTCGTGCATCGCTCTCCGTCCTGGCACTGGCCGACCGCCGTCGAACGCTCTGGGCCCGGTGGGCGTCGCCCGCCCGCGCAAGCTGAGCGCTGGGGCCGTTCGGCACCATTACAGGCCGGGACCCGGTGGCCGGGAGCCCGGCACGCCGACGCCACCCGGCCGCGTACACCATTCGGGGCAGCGGCGGAAGCCGTGCCGGTCTCGAGGTGTACGTCGCCACAGAACAGCCCGGCCGAGGGGTGGCTCCGATTACCACCTAAACGGACAGAACGTACCTATAGGGCACCAATGCACGTATAAGTCGAATGCAGGGATTGAATACGCACCCCGGGAGCGCAATCCCGCCTCGGAGTGTCCGGAATGGGCGTTTGCTCGACATTGCTCCCGACATCCATTTTGCGGGAAATCACGCGACTTGTCGTGTATTTTCGCGGCGCCGTGGGGCAGACCGTCCCGCATCGAAGCTCGTGATATGGGTCACGTCCGTGACGCTGCGCGAAGGGCGCCGGCCTGGCTCAGTCCCGTGCCCCAGAAAGAAAGTTGAGTTTCCCGCCCTCGGTGGATCACCGGATTTTTCGCGGCAGAATCCGCCGCGTGGATTGCAGTGGTGAATTCAGGGCTTGTTCCATCCAGCCCTTTTCGCTTACGGTCACCGCAATCCGGACGGAACGCCGAATCCTGCCGCCGTCCGGCAAAACCCACCCACTTACGTACGGCAGGAGCGGGGGACCCAGGTAAGCCGCCGATCCGGAATCCGGAACGGCTCGGGGTGAAGTCGCATTCCTACTGCGGCCGGGCATCTCCAGCCCGAACCCGACAGCTGACCTCGCAGGCGACGGAGAGGAACTCGCCATGCCCGCAAAGGGTAAGCATCGCCGTCCCAAGTCCAGCCCGATCACTCGGGGTTTCGTCGCTGCGGGTGCGGGAGGTGCCGCACTCGTCCTGCCGGTGATCGGCGCGACCACTGCCGGCGCGGCGCAGCCGACGGCGCATCCCTTCACAGCTGAAAAGGCTGTGGCGCCGACCGTCGCGGGCACCACACCCGTCGCCGCGAAGAAGGCCCTGCCCACCACCTATTCCGTCGTTGTGGGCGACTCCCTTTCCAAGATCGCACGGGCGCACTCCCTGAGCGGCGGCTGGATGCAGCTGTACAAGGACAACCGGCGGGCAATCGGTAGCAACCCTTCGCTGATTCACGCGGGTCTCAAGCTGTCGGTCGGCAAAAAGGCCAAGGTGACCCCCAACACGTCTTCTCCGGACGAGCGGGCCAGCCGCTCCGCGCAGAGGAGCACGCTGGCCACCAATAGCGCCGCCACCGCCGCGAAGCCCGCGACCTATGCGAACAACCTCGACGGCTGGATCAGGGAGTCGCTCGACGTCATGGCCAAGCACGGCATCCCCGGCTCGTACAACGGCATCCACCGGAACATCATGCGCGAGTCCTCGGGCAACCCGCTGGCCATCAACAACTGGGACTCCAACGCCGTGAAGGGAACCCCGTCCAAGGGGCTCCTCCAGGTCATCGACCCGACGTTCCGTGCCTATCACGTGCCCGGCACGTCGATGGACAGCTACGACCCGGTCGCCAACATCACCGCCGCGTGCAACTACGCCGCCGCCAAGTACGGCTCGATCGACAATGTGAACGGCGCCTACTGACGCAGTCGCCTCAGTCGCGTCACATCCTGCGGATGCGCAGATAGCGCATGAGGTCCGGCAGGGCCAGCCTGACGACGGCGGCCAGCGCAGTCGCGGCAGTAGCGGCGGCCGCGCCACCGATGATCGTCTTCTTCATGCTCTTCTCCTCACTTCGCAGCCTCGCCGACCGCAGCCGGTGGCGCGGACGATTCCTGCTCGCCGTCCCGCAGCAAGCCCATGATCAGCCGTACGGCCTCCGGCACCGCGGCGGCCACGGCCGGACTGAGACCGATGCCTTCCTCCACACCGGCGGGTTCGCATCCCACTACCAGGATGCGCCGCGGCGGCCGCGCGCCGGTCCCGGCGCAGAGGGTCTCCAGGAGAGCCAGGACCGCGTCGGGGGACATCCGGTGACCGTCCAGCAGCGCGTTCCGGGGCTCGATGCCGCACGCGCCGTCGGCTTCGATCAGATACACCGTGCCGGGTTCGCCGCCGCGCGCCGTGGCATCGACCAGGACGAGCGTGTCGTAGCCGTCGAGAAGCTGATACGCCAGGTGTACGCCCCGTACGCCGATGTCCACGACCTCGGCGTGCTCCGGCAGCTGTTCCGCGGCCAGCCTGCGCACGGTCTCGACGCCGAAGCCATCGTCGCCGAGGAAGATGTTTCCGACCCCGGCGACCAGAATCCGGTCGCTGTTCCGCTCAGGACGTGTCATGCGTCCTCCAGGGGGGCGACCTCGTCGGGCTGGAAGTACAGGAAGCGGCCCTGCTCGCGGCGGATGTCGGCTCCTGGATCGCCCTCGACGGTCACTGCCAGATGCACTGCCCCGTCCACGTCGTGCAGCACCGCCTCGACCCTGGCGCTGCGGCCGTGCAGGAACAGGTCCTGTGCGTCGGTGCGCCGCAGGCCGGGGCGCAGCAGCACGCGGCTCCCGGCCCCCAGCGACCGGCCGTCCACGACGACCCGGTCGCGGGCCGGGTCGAAGCCGGAGTCGCTCGCCGGGTCCCACCACGGGGTGCCCGGCGCCTCCACGCCGTATTCGTCGGTGAACCCGCGACAGTCGGGCGGCGGGGGTGCGTCAGCGTCCGACGCGTCGGGGCCGGTCACCTCCCGTAGCGCACGCACCGCACCGTGCAGGCGCTCAAGGACTTCAGGGGGCATCGAGTCGGCCAGGTCGATCACCGCGCCGGCCCGCTCGTCGGTGCCACGAGCCTCGCGCTTCTCCTCGTCGGTGAGGGCTGCGGTGCGCAGCGCGAGGATCTCGTCGATCTCGGTGGCGTCGTAGAGAGCCCCTGGGCTCTCCGGGGCGATGGCGGGGTGGTCCTCCAGGATGATCGGGGAAGACAGCACCAGGTCCGCGCGGCCGGGTTCGCCGGCGAGGACCGGCCAGGTGTGCAGGTTGCGGCAGGACGCGATCGCGCCCTTGGCCCACTCGGGCGGATCCGTCATCGACAGGAACGACCCGGCGCTGAGGCCCATCAGCAGATGCGCGGCCACCAGCGAGCGGGGCAGCGCCGCGTCACGGTCGGCCGTGCCGTCCGGCGGGCTCCAGCTGCTGGTGTTCTCCACGACAGCGGTCAGGCGCATCACCCGGTAGGGACCGTCGAGGTCACGTGCGGACAGCCGCACGGCGCCACTGATCTCCTCGCATCGGCGAATCAGCCGGCCCACTGTCCGGCCGGTCGCGTCCAGGACGGGCTCGGTCTCTTCGCGGGCAGGGCGGGTGAAGGGAACGGTGACACCGTCTCCTGCCAGCTCCTCCACGTCTGCGAGGACCTCGACACGCTCCTCGACGCCCTCGTCCCAGGGCACCAGGACGCGATCCTCGAGGTGGAGTTCGGGCACCGTCTCGAACCCGCCGTCCTGCCGGGCCTGTTGCACGGTCCTGCGCCGGGCGTGCAGGAAACGCACCTCGACCGCCAGCGTCGCGCCCGCCTTCGGTTCCATCAGACATTCGGTGTGCTGGAAGTCGTGCTCCTCGCACTCGGAGCCCCAGGCGGGCGGCACGAGGACTCCGAACTGCCAGCGCAGCCGGTTCTTGGCCGCCGAAGCACGGTACGGGTAGAGCACATAGCCCTCGAAGAGCACCGCGTCGGCCACCTGTCGGGCGACGGCGAACCGGGCTTCCGTCGCCGGTGCGAAGGCAGTTGTCGTCAACGTGCCGTCCTTCCGGTAGCGCGTGGCAGCAGCGCTCGGTCCAGGGCGTGGACCGGCTGGGGGTCCGGCGTGCCGGCCTCGGCCAGCAGGGCCCGGACGGCCGCCTCCCAGGAGGGATGTGCCCGCCGCGAACGGAATGCGAGCAGCGCGTCCATGGTGTCGCGCGGCAGCCGGATCCAGCCGCAGCCGGGGAAGTGCTGCTCGACCATCTCCTGCCACACCTTTACCGGCATCCGGAAGGCCGCCTCCCGGTCCCACGGCACGGGCTCGACGCGGAAGCCGCCTGGCCCGGTGAATGCCGTTCCGGAGAACAGCATGAGCAGCGGCACCTCGCCCGCCTCGAGGGCGTTGAAATACCGGGTGGCGGCGACGTCCATGTCGTATGTGCAGGGGACGGCGAGGTCGGTTTCCGTCTCTCCCGTGAAGCTGGGAACCATGTGCGAGACCTGGGCGAACTGAACCGGCTGGAGCGTGCTGCCCCAGCGTGAGCGCTCTCCGAAGAGGTCGGCCAGCCCGTCGGCCTCCGTGGGAGCGTAGCCGCGGCGCGCGGGTTCGATACGGATCTGGCAGCGCAGGGCCAGGGCGTGCACGCGGGCGTTGTCGGACGCGGTGATGCGCAGCCTGAAGACGAGTGTCGGACCGGCGGCGTACTGGTCGGCCCGTACGCCCGTACACGTGAAGGCGAACTCCGTCATGGCCGGTCCGCCCCCTGCACCACTTGGGCGCGGCCGCCGACATGTGCGAAGAAGGCCTCCAGATCGGCCCGGGCCTCGGCTCCGCCGTCAAAGCCCTGCCACAACAGGCGCATGCGGCCCACCAGTTCGTAACAGATGTCGATCGGGACGAGGTAGCACTCGGCCCGGCCTTCCACACGGCGCAACAGGAGTGCCTCCACGTCGGGTTCGAGAAGCGCGGCCAGCCGGCTGCCGCCCAGCACGGCCTGCCATGCCGACGGGTCCAGTTCACTCTCGGTCGCGCCGGCGGGACTCGGGTACAGCGCGACCAGGCGGTCGAGCGCCGCGTTACGGAAGAAGAAGGCGACGCCAACCGGGATCTGCAGAACTTCCCACGCGCTGTCGTCCAGGCGGTGGTCCGGGTCGGCCAGATAGCGGTCCGGCACCGCCCGGAAGCGGCCGCCCGCGGCACCGGGCCGCTCGAACAGGAGGGAACACGGGACGCAGGCGCAGGCAAGTGCGCGTTTCTCCGTGTCCACCAGGTGGCGGTGTCTGTTGTCGGCCACCGCCACTCCGCACAGTTCGCAGCGCTCCTGCCGGGGTGGCCGCTCGGTCAGAAACCGTCGCAGGCCGCGCAGTTCAGCGGCAGGCCCAGCAGTCTGCGGCCGAAGCTGGGGCGCGCTCACCGCGTCTTCGCCGTGGCCGGTCCGGGCGCCGTACGGGACGTGGGAGCCTTCCCGATCTGGAGCAGCGCCGGCTCCCGGGCGGTGGCGCCCGCCTCCACTTCCACAGCCGTCACCTCAGGCGCGAAGCAGGTGAGAGCGTCCTCGACTGCCTGCTGTGCCGACGCGGCTGTGCCGGCGCAGCCGCAGCCCGCACCACCGGCAGACCGCAGGCGCAGCGTTGCGGAGGAGTCGTCGAACCCCGCCACCTCCCAGGCATGGTCACCGGCCGCGTCCAGAGCACGCGCGATGCGCGTGGCGGTGTCCTCGGGGTGCAGGTCGTGCAGGACCAGCAGGCTCGAGACCAGTTCGTCTCCGAGCAGGCCGGCCAGGGGACTGCCCGGGGATTTGCCGGCGGCGGGGGCATCGAGCAGCCGGACGATCCGGGCCAGACCGGCGCCGTAGAAGTCCATCAGGACCCTGACCAGTTCCTCGGCCCCGGCACACGCCGATTCGTCGCCGGTGGCGGCCAGTCGGTCGAGGACTTCTTCCACGCGCCGTCCTGCCTGCTCCGCGTTCATGACCCGGTTGGCAGCATCGGCCGGCGGGGCGGCGGTGTGGGCTGCCGCGCTCATCCGGAAAGGCCGCTCAGGCCGGTGGGCACGTGCATCGACTTCACGGTCTTTCCGCCGCCGACGTACATGTGAACGCCGCAGGGCAGGCAGGGGTCGAAGCTGCGCACCGTGCGCATGATGTCGATGCCCTTGAAGTTCTCCGGGGAGTTCTCCTCGAAGATCGGCGTGTTCTGCACGGCGTCCTCGTACGGGCCGGGCGTGCCGTAGGAGTCGCGAGTGCTGGCGTTCCACGGAGTCGGCGGGTACGGATGGTAGTTCGCGATCTTCCCGTCCCGGATGACCATGTGGTGGGAGAGGACACCGCGTACGGCCTCGGTGAAGCCGCAGCCGATGGACTGGTCAGGCACCTCGAACTTCTCCCAGGTCTGGGTGCGGCCGGCACGCACTTCGTTCAGGCCCTTCTCGGCGCAGTGCAGGGCGATGGCCGCGGCGTAGGCCTGGAAGTAGGTGCGGGCACGGTTTCGTTCCAGCGCGTTGCTCCAGCGCGGGATCTTCCACTCGAAGGTGGTCTCGGGCTTGGTCATCGTGCGCGGCAGGTTGATGACGACGCTGTTGCCGGTGGCCTTGACATAGCCGACGTCGACGAGCCCGGACAGCGCCGTGGACCACAGGCGGGCGAGGGGGCCACCGCCGGTGTCCAGCGGCAGGTAGTCCTTGCCGTCGAACCAGCGGGGGGACATCACCCAGCTGTACTTGTCGTTGAAGTCCCGCTTCTGAGGGGCCGGGATGGTGTGCTGGTTCCACGGGTGGCGCGGGTCGACGGGGTTGCCGAGCGGGTCGTGGGTGACGAACTGCTCCTGGCCCTGCCAGTCGTCGTAGTACGAGCTGCCCAGCAGGATGCGGATGCCGAGGTTGATCTCGGTGAGGTCGTTGGTGACGAGCTTGCCGTCGACGATGACGCCGGGGGTGACGAACATCTTCCGTCCCCAGTCGGTCATATTGGCGTAGGTGAAGTCGCAGTACTCGGGGTCGTTGAGGGCGCCCCAGCAGCCGAGCAGCACCCGTCGGCGGCCGACTTCCTCGTACCCGGGCAGAGCCTCGTAGAAGAAGTCGAACAGGTCGTCGTGCAGGGGGACGACTCGCTTCATGAACTCCACGTAGCGCATGAGGCGGCTGAGATAGTCCGTGAAGAGCTGAACGGAGGCAATCGTGCCGACTCCACCGGGGTAGAGCGTGGAGGGGTGCACATGGCGGCCCTCCATGAGGCAGAACATCTCCCGGGTGTAGCGGCTCACCTGGAGGGCTTCCCGGTAGAACTCGCCTTCGATGGGGTTGAGCGACCGCATGATGTCGGCGATGGTGCGGTAGCCGTGGTCCCCGGCGTGCGGAGCCTCGGTGCGCTCGGCGAGCTCGAGGACGCCGGGGTTGGTCTCGCGGACCATCTTTTCGCAGTAGTCGACCCCG
Organism: Streptomyces sp. NPDC048479; assembly: GCF_040651435.1. Classification (NCBI taxonomy): domain Bacteria; kingdom Bacillati; phylum Actinomycetota; class Actinomycetes; order Kitasatosporales; family Streptomycetaceae; genus Streptomyces; species Streptomyces sp. NPDC048479. The sequence goes on along the minus strand of NZ_JBEZKA010000015.1, from coordinate 79,840 downwards.
ACCAGGTTCTCCTGAAAGATGTTGTGGTCGAACATGTACTCGGCGGACTCGCCGAGGTTGATGATCCACTCAGCGAGGTGCGGAGGCTTCACCCCGTAGGCCATGTTCTGGGTGTACACCGAACACGTGGCGTGGTTGTCGCCGCAGATCCCGCAGATACGGCTGGTGATGAAGTGCGCGTCCCGGGGGTCCTTGCCGCGCATGAAGACGCTGTAGCCACGGAAGACCGACGAGGTGCTGTAGCACTCCGCGACCCGCTTCTGCTTGAAGTCGATCTTTGTGTGGATGCCCAGACTGCCCACGATCCGGGTGATCGGATCCCAGGCCATTTCCACCAGGCCACTGCCGTCGCCGGCCGCCTTCGTCGTCGGTGCCATCGTGAGTGCCGTGCCCTTCTTCAAGCTATAGGTGGGTCGCGCGGTGAGGCGTGTGCAGGTACTTCGGTTCAGCGGGGTTCACCAGGGCGGCCGGTAGCCGGTGGTCAGCTGCTGTCCCGTGTGGCGCCACTTCGGCTCCTTGTCCACGGTCCTGGCCGTGATGGTCCGCAGCTTGCGGATCACCGCGCCGTACGCTCCGCTGGCGGTGCTGGACACCTTGGCGCCGGGCGGTTCGTCCATGAACGGCATGAACTTGTCCGGGAACCCCGGCATGGTGCAGGCGATGCAGATGCCTCCGACGTTCGGACAGCCGCCGATTCCGTTCATCCAGCCCCGCTTGGGCACGTTGCACTTGACGACGGGGCCCCAGCAGCCGAGCTTGACAAGGCACTTGGGCGAGTCGTAGGTGTCGGCGAACTGTCCCTGTTCGTAGTAGCCCGCGCGATCGCACCCCTCGTGCACGGTGGCGCCGAACAACCACGTCGGTCGGAGTTTGTCGTCCAGCGGGATCATCGGAGCGGCGCCCGCCGCCTGGTAGAGCAGATAGGTCAGGGTCTCCGAGAAGTTGTCGGGCTGGATCGGACAGCCGGGCACGCACACGATCGGGATGCCGGCCTTGGACGTCCAGTCCCAGCCCAGGTAGTCCGGCACACCCATCGCACCGGTCGGGTTGCCCGCCATGGCGTGGATCCCGCCATAGGTGGCACACGTTCCGATCGCGACAACAGCCAGCGCCTTGGGCGCGAGCCGGTCGATCCATTCACTGGTGGTGATCGGCTGGCCGGTTTCGGGATTGTCGCCGAAGCCGCACCAGTAGCCTTCCTGCTTGATCGACTCGTTGGGGACGGATCCCTCGATCACCAGGACGAAGGGGTCGATCTCACCGCGCTCGCCCTTGAAGAACCATTCGATGAACGTGTCCGCGCCCCCGACCGGTCCACATTCGAAGTCGATCAGGGGCCAGTGCACAGCGATCTTGGGCAGGCCGGGCAGCACGCCGAGCACGATCTCCTCGATACTGGGCTGCATCGCCGCCGTCAGGGCTACCGAGTCACCGTCGCAGCTCAGCCCGGCATTGATCCAGAGGATATGGATCGGGGGTGCGTCGTCGGCGGGTGCCCCGGCGGCGTCCGCGTCCTGGGCCGCGGTCGACGTGGCTGCATTCATCAGCGTGCCTCCTTGGGGAGGTATGTCATGAAATTCGGCATTTTGACCTCAGCCTTCTTGTTAACAGACATCCGGTGCTGAAGCCGAGTTTTCGGCGTCCGGTCCGGTGACACGGGCCTGGGACCGGAGCTGATCCGTCACGCGTGCTGCAGACACCGGAACCTCCAGGTGCGGCGGTGTTTGCAGCGGCTTCTCCTTGCGGACGAACGCGCGACGCAAAGCGTGGTAAGGGGCGGCCGGGTCGGAGAAAGTCCGCCGCATATGGGCCAGCTCCTCCTCCCGGAAGGCAGCGAGCGGCTTGAGACTCTCCTGGTGGTCCCGCTCGGCCTTCTTCGCAGCGATCCGCGGCTGCACCGCGGGGAGGGAAGCGAGGTGCCCGGCGAGCCGGGCGACCTCTGCGGTGAAGTCCTGCGGGGTGCACTCGACCAGCCGCTCGACGAGGCCCAGTCGCTGCGCGGCCGGCCCGCTCACAGGCAGGGCCTGACGCATCAGACGCCCTGCCACCGCCGAACCGACTCGGCGAGGCAGCGTGTACGTCCAGTACTCCGAGCCGTACAGGCCCATCAGCCGGTAGTGCGGATTCAGCACGGTGCCCGATCTGCACCACACCTCGTCCGCTGCCAGTGCGAGCATCGCCCCGCCCGCGGCGGCATGTCCGCCGACGGCAGCGACCACCAGCCGGTCCGTGGTCATCAGGACGGCCTCGACCAGGTCGTCGATGGCGTTGATGTTGGCCCAGGACTCCGCACCGGGGTCTTCGGCCGCCTCGATGACGTTGAGGTGGATGCCGTTGGAGAAGACCCGGCTGCCGCCGAGCACCAGCACCGACGTGGGACGCGAGCAGGCCTCCCGATAGGCCGCCAGCAGACGACGGCACTGGGTGGTGCTCATCGCGCCACCGGCGAACGAGAACGAGAGGAAGCCGACGTTGCGCTCCTCCCGGTAGCTGATGTCGGTCCAGGTACGGCGATGCGCGTCCAGACGCAAGGGCGCGGGGCTCTCCGGCAAGGAGGGCAGCCGGCCGGCAAGCGCCTGAACGGCAGGCAGCTTGAACGTGGGGGGCTGCCCGGGCCTGCGCCGGGCCCGCAGCTCGGGAATCCACACGGCGCCGTCCGTCGTCGCGCGGCAGACAGCTCCGGCTCGTGTGGCCAGAAGTTCGCCTGGATGCCCGCACAGCTCGTCGTCGGGGCGGCCACCGTGCAAGTACCACTCCTCGCCCAGCAGTTCGTCGAGCACTCCGGGCTGCGAGTCCGCGGCCCGCAGCTTGCGGACGATCGCTTCGGTGGACTCCGACGCCCAGTCGATCCGCCGGACGCTCTGATCGAGATACGGCCGGGCTCGGCCGGTTCCTCCACTGCCTCGGCCGGTCTGCGCGCGAGGGGCGTACATCCCGGTGGCGAACCGTTCCACCGCCAGCATCACAGCAGTCACCGCCGCGTCGGACACCTCGCCGCGGTACAGGTCGCTCTTGGCCACCGGCGGCATCGGGCAGGGGGCAGCGGCCCACACGTCACCCGCGTCCATCTCCGCGTTGGCCTGCAGGACAGTCACACCCCAGTGGCCGACGTCCTCGTGAATCGCCCAGTCGAGGGACGAAGGCCCGCGGTCCCCGACGGGGCCGGGGTGGACGACGAGACACGTGTGCGCGGACCACACCTCGCGTGGGATCGCCGTCTTCAGTATCGGCGCGACGACGAGCTGCGGCTCATGACGACGTACGGCATCCGCCAAGGGCTCTCCGTGCAGGGCGAGTTCCACCGCCACGGTGTGACCGAGATCCCTCAGTTCTGCGTGGAGTCGCTGCGTGAGGCTGTTGAACGCAGTGGCGACGAGCAGGATGTGCATGACAGGCCTCCCAGCGTTCAACGTCTCCGGCAGCGTCTCCCCGGCCGCCTGTGATCGTCGAATACACGGAACCGGCCATGACGACGCCGAGCCACGGGGTCACCCAAAAGCGGACATGGCGACGGCCACCTGGCGGTTCGGGCCTTCTCGGCCTTCCCCCATGAAAGGCGCGCGCCGACACCGGTGGTGGCCGGCCTGCATGTCCTCGCGTGGTCGGGTAGGCAAGTCGTATGACTCTTCAGCATCCCGCCGATCGTGGTGGCGACAAGCGCACATGGTTCGCCCGGTTGGCGGAGCACGCCTCGAACTTCACCAGCTCGCCGGCGTTTTTCGGAGTGTGCTTGGCCTTGGTGGCTCTCGTCGTAACCGCCCATGCCATGAAGCTTCCGGACGAGTGGCTGCTGCTCGCCGGAGAATCGATGACCGCCGTCACTCTGCTGCTTCTGGCCCTGCTCAAGAACTCGGAACGGAGAGCCGAGCACGTGATCCAGCGCAAGCTCGACGCCATCGCTGCCGCGCTGCTGGAGATGCAGGAGAAGAAGCCCGGCCAGGCACTCGAAAACCTCAGGAGCGCCATTCGTATGGAAGAGGAAACCTGAGGGACGGACTGGGTACGCCTGCGCACCGGCGACGCCGACGTGAGCCTTCCCTGCACAACGCGCCATCGCCGAAGAGGGGCAGGCGCATCACGCGTCTCCGCCTGCCACCTCACCCGCTCCAGTTGTTGTCCCGGCAGCCGCAGCGGTGTGACCTCACGACCTCATGGTCAGTGGCGGCCAGGGATGTCGCCCGGCGAGCACCACCGCCCGGTGCTCGCCGAATGCCTCTTCCCCGATACGCAACAGGCCCGTTGACTGCCGGTCAGGACTCCTCGAAGTAAGCGTCCAGGACAGCGTCGAGTTCCGCTGCCCACTCCTTGAGAAGGCTCCTGGCCGGGGCCTCGACCTCGGCGTCGAACCAACGGCGCATCGTCAAGTGGACCGTGACGGTGAATCGACGCCCGAATCGGGCGGACTTCACCTCGACGGCGCCGATCTCGTCCCACCGGAACTCGGCCTCCTCATCGTCCAGCCGGAACCGGACCCCGTCGCGGTCCGCCCTGACCGAACCGCGGCGGTCTCTGACCTCGAAGACGGGGCCGCTCACTTCCTCCCCCGTCTCGCTGACGGCACCCTCCTCGTCGGGGGCGGGTACCTCCTCACGGACGGCCTCGTCAGACCTTCGCTCCTCGGTCTGGTCCGGGACTGACTCTTCTGCCTCCTCCACCTCTCCCGTCCCGGCAGAGCGGGGGGCCGTGAGGCCAGGGATGTACGCCGGGTCTGTCCCGACGGCGTACTCGAGCGGAATGTTTGGATCTACGCGCTGCTCCACGACGGGCAGTATGGTCGACGAACCTGTGGGCAACCAGTGAACCCTGAGACGAGGGTGCACTACTGGCTTCGGCCATGACCGAACCGGCGGCCTTTGCTTCGCGGTACAACTCTCACGACCGGTGCAGGAACAGGAAGAGGTCCAGCTCGTCGCCGCCGCGGAGGGCAGCGGGTCAGCGCCTCGGTTCGCGACGCCGCGACGCCGGTTCTCCCGGGCGGCAGCGAGGTCGACCATACGGCGGGAGCCGTCCGCGGTCGGCCTGGAGAGCCGGATCCGGCCGACCGGAGCACCAACGACCTCGATGATCTCCAGCCGACCGGACGGATACCGCTGCAGCCATTCGCGCTCACGTGCGTCGAACTGCCGGCAGAGCATGAACTCCCGCTCGCGCTCCGCGACGCATGCAGCCGAGGCCACGGCCTTTCCGGCTGCAAGCAAGCAGCTCCGTCAGACGCACTCCGATGCGGCGTCCAGCAGCCAGTCCGCCAGGTAGCCGGCGAAGGACGAACGGACCAGCAACCAGAACCCGGCCCGGGGTTCGTCCCGTGCGACCAGCACGACCTGCGCGCGGGCCAGGGTGGTCTGGGCGCAGCGTCCGGGGCCGAAAGCACGTGGGTGTAGGTCCAGCGGGCAGCCGTGGGCCAGCAGGTCGCGGGCGCGGGGGCCCGTGACGAGCAGGGTGGTGCGCTGGGCTGAGACGTCGGTGACCGATGCCGGTTCGTCGCCGGCAGCCGCCCTGATCTGGTCCTCCAGGCCCGACTGGCTGCCGGGCGGCCCGACGACGAGCCATTCGTCGGGGCCGAGCCAGATGGCGGCGCGGTCAGCGGCGTGTACGACGGTGTCGGGTTCGATGGGCAGTTGGAGACCCAGAGCAAGCCCGACGGCGTCAGCAGCCTGGCCCTTGGGGTCGAGCCGGACGTTGACCTGGGCCAGGAAGGGCAGTTCGGCCAGGCGGACGGCTCCTCCGGAGGCGCGGGTGGCCGCGGTGAGGCGCCCGGCGGCATGCGCCAAGGGGCTGTGGCGGGTTGCGGTGTCAGCCATCGCGGCGGGCTCCCTCGGGGTCGTAGAGGACGGGGCTTGCGACGGTCACCGGGACCAGACGGTCGCCCACGGGCGCGTACAACCGCTCGCCGATGCGCTCCCGGCCGCCCTTGATCAGGGCGAGTGCGAAGGTCCGGCCGAGCGCCGCGCTGTGGTAGCTGGAGGTGACATGGCCGAGCATCGGCACCGGCGGCTCGGGAAGCACGCTGTCGGCGACCAGCTGGGTGCCCTCGGGGAGGAAGGAGTCCGGGTCCTCGGGGAGCAGGCCGACGAGGTGCTTGCGGTCGCCCCGTACGGTGTCGGCGCGTGCGTGGGAGCGCTTGCCGACGAAATCGGGCTTCTTCTTGGACACCGCCCAGCTCATGCCGAGGTCCTGCGGGGTGACCGTGCCGTCGGTGTCCTGCCCGATGATCGGATAGCCCTTCTCGGCGCGCAGCACGTGCATGGTCTCGGTTCCGTACGGGGTGATTCCGAACGGGCTCCCGGCCGCGTACAGCGCCTCCCACAGCGCGCGGGCGTCCCACGGCGACACATTGATCTCGTAGGCCAGTTCGCCGGAGAAGCTGATCCGGCAGATGCGGGCCGGGATTTCGGCGACGGTCGTGTCGCGCCACGCCATGAAGGGGAAGTCGTCGTTCGCGACGGCCAGTTCGGGGGCGAGGCCGGCCAGCAGCTCGCGGGAGCGGGGACCGACGAGGGCGACGGTGGCCCACTGCTCGGTGACGGAGGTGCAGTGGACGCGTAGTTCGGGCCACTCGGTCTGCAGCCATTCCTCCATCCAGTCCAGGACGGCGGCCGCATTGCCCGTCGTGGTGGTGACGAGGAAGCGGTCCGCGGCGAGGCGGATGACGGTGCCGTCGTCGAAGACCATGCCGTCGAGGCGGCACATGACGCCGTAGCGGATCATGCCGACTTTGAGGGTGCTCATCATGTTGGTGTAGAGCCGGTCGAGAAGAACGGCGGCGTCCGGCCCCTGCACGTCGATCTTGCCGAGGGTGGAGGCGTCCATGAAGGCGACGCCCTCGCGGGCAGCGCGGCACTCACGGAGCACGGCGGCCTTCATGTCCTCGCCTTCCTGGGGGTAGTACCGGGGCCGCTTCCACTGACCGACGTTCTCGAAGAGCGCGCCATGCTCGACGTGCCAGTCGTGCAGGGCGGTCACGCGCACAGGGTCATGGAGCGCGCCGCGGTCGCGGCCCGCGAGGGTGGCGAAGGAGACGGGGGTGTAGGGAGGGCGGAACGTTGTCGTGCCGAGGGCGGAGATGTTCACGCCCAGGAGCTGGGCGACGGTGCCGCTGGCGAGGACGCCGGACGTCTTGCCCTGGTCGTTGGCGGTACCGGCGGTGGTGTAGCGCTTGGTGTGCTCGACCGAGCGCATACCGGCGCCCGTCGCGCGGGCCAGGTCGTCGACGGTGACATCACGCTGAAGGTCGACGAAGCAGGGCGCGCCGGCGGCGCCGGGGACGACGAAGACCTGCATGGACGGGGACTGCGGTTCGCCGGCCGCAACCGGGAGCTCGGGGGCACCGACCCCATAGCCCTCGGCGTCGATCGCGCGGGCGCCCGCCGCAGAGCCCTGAGCGAGAACGCCGGGCAGATCGAAGACGCCGGCAACGGAGCCCGCGGCCTCGACCGCCTGAGGGCATGAGTCGGGGACGAAGGTGCCGAGCGTCTCGTCGTACCGCAGCTTTCCGCCCGCCTGGCTGAACAGATGCGCGACGGGGTTCCACCCACCGGAGACCAGCAGCAGGTCGGCAGCGAACTCGCGCCCCGCCGACTCTCCGTACGGAGCGACGGTGACCGCCGAAAGCCGCTGCTCGCCCTCGGTTCCGACCACGGCGTGTCCGGCCAGCACCTCGATCCCGGCGTCCTGGGCGCGGCGCGCCCACTCCCCCGGTTCGGGTCGGGTGTCTGCGACCGCCGCGATGTCCACGCCCGCCGCCGCCAGGTCGAGCGCGGCCGCGTAGGCGCTGTCGTTGGTGGTGAAGACGACGGCGCGACGGCCCGGCAGGACGCCGTAGCGGTTGGCGTACGTACGGGCTGAACCCGCCAGCATCACGCCGGGCCGGTCGTTGTCGGCGAAGGCCAGCGAGCGCTCGTGGGCTCCGGTGGCCAGGACGACGCGGCGGGCGCGGATGCGCCAGACACGCTCGCGGGAGACATGCTCGGGGGCTTCGCCGCCGAGGTGGTTGGTGCGGCGTTCGACGGCGAGGACGTGATTGTCGTCGTAGTAGCCGAAGACGGTGGTGCGGCGCAGCACACGAACCTCGGGCTCGGCACCGAGCCGCGCGCCCATCTCGGCTGCCCAGTCCAGGAGTTGGCCTGTTCCGAGGAGACTGCCGCCCAGCTCGGGCTGGTCGTCGGCGAGGATGACCCGCGCCCCGCTGCCTGCGGCGGCAGCCGCGGCCGCGAGTCCGGCCGGTCCCGCGCCGACGACGAGCAGGTCGCAGTGGGCGTGGACGGCGTCGTAGCGCGCGGGATCGGGCTCTGTGGCAAGCCGTCCCTGCCCGGGGAGGCTGCTGGCGACGAGCCCGTCGTACAGCTCCACGGCCGTCGCGGGCAGCATGGGCTCGGGGAACGGCTCCTCGATCTGGACGACCGCGTTGGGCTCCTCGACGCCGGCGGAGAAGATGCCGCGCGGGCGGCCGAGCTTGATGCTGGTGCCGGCCTGGATGATCCCGTTGGCGAGAAGCGCGGAGGCGAGGGTGTCGCCGCGGAAGCCTTCGTATGTCGTCCCGTCGAAGGCGAACGTGAGCGGTTCGTCCCGGGCTACGCGACCGCCCGTGGTGAGGCGGAGGGGCTGAGTGACCGTGCCTGCGGCCTCGGGTGCCTGAGGTTTCGTCGCCGGGTGGGCGCCGGTGGCCAGGGAGTTCTCCCCCGCCCCGCCCCTTCCCGTAACCGGGGCTCCGCCCCGGGCCCCGCTCCTCAAACGCCGGAGGGGCTCACATTCCGCCGGACGGGCTGGATTCGGCTTCGGATCGCCCGTCCTGTACACCGCCAGGATCTCGTTCGTCGCCGTATTACGCACGGCGTTGAACCAGCGACGGCATCCGGCCGCATGGCTCCAGCGCTCCGCGAACGGACCCCTGGGGTTGTCGCGGAAGAAGACGTAGCGGGCCCACTCCTGGTCGGTCAGGGCGGCGGGGTCCTCGGGATAGGGCACGTGCGCCTGGCCGCCGTAGTGGAATTCGGCCTCGTCGCGGGGCCCGCACCAGGGGCATGGGATGAGCAGCATCGATTCGGCTCCCTAGTGGGCCACCGCGGCCGCGCCGTGCTCGTCGACGAGCGCGCCGGTGGTGAATCGGTCGAGCGAGAAGGGGGCGTTGAGGTGGTGGGGGGTGTCGTGGGCGATGGTGTGGGCGTAGACCCAGCCGACGCCCGGGGTGGCTTTGAAACCGCCGGTTCCCCAGCCGCAGTTGAGGTAGAGGTTGTCGACCGGGCTGAGCCCGACGATCGGCGAGGCGTCGGGGCTGACGTCGACGATGCCGCCCCAGGTACGCAGTACATGGGCACGGGCGAAGACCGGGAAGAGTTCCAGGGCGGCGGACATCTGATGCTCGATGATGTGGAAGGCGCCGCGCTGGGTGTAGGCGTTGTACGCGTCGATGCCCGCTCCCATCACCAGCTCGCCCTTGTGTGCCTGGCTGACGTACACATGCACCGCATTGGACATCACGACCGTGGGGTGCACCGGCTCAAGGAGCTCGGAGACCAGCGCCTGCAGCGGGTGACTCTGCAGCGGCAGCTCGAAGCCCGCCATGGCTGCCAGTACAGAGGTGTGACCGGCCGAGCAGAGCGCCACCTTGCCTGCGGCGATCGGGCCGAGCGTGGTCTGCACGCCGACGACCCGCCCGCCCTCGATGTCGATGCCGGTGACTTCGCAGTTCTGGATGATGTCGATGCCCGCGGCATCGGCGGAGCGCGCCAGCCCCCAGGCGACGTGATCGTGCTTGGCGATACCGGCCCGCGGCTGGTAGGTGCCGCCCATCACCGGATACCGCACGTCGGGTGAGATGTTGACGATGGGGCAGACGTCCTTGACCTGCTGGGGGTCCAGCCATTCGGCGTCGACGCCGTTGAGCCGGTTGGCCTCGACCCGGCGCACGCTGTCGCGGACGTCCTGCAGGCTGTGGGCGAGGTTCAGCACACCGCGCTGGGAGAAGAGGATCGGGTAGTCGAGTTCGTCGGCCAGCCCCTCCCACAGCTTGAGGGCATGCTCGTAGATTCCGGCGCTCTCGTCCCACAGATAGTTGGAACGGATGATGGTGGTGTTGCGGGCCATGTTGCCGCCTGCGAGCCAGCCCTTCTCCAGCACGGCCACATTGGTGATGCCGTGGTTCTTCGCCAGGTAGTGGGCGGTCGCGAGACCGTGTCCGCCGCCGCCCACGATCACCACGTCGTACGACCGCTTCGGCTCGGGCGTGCGCCACAGCCAGTCGGGGTGCTCGGGGAGGTCGGCGCCCGGGGTGCGGGGGCTCATCGGGCGTCTCCTGAAAGGTGCGCGTACAGCGGGTGCTTGGCGGCCAGCGCCTGTGTACGGGCGCGGAGCGCGGCGACATCGGGCGCGGGCTGGAGGGCGAGCGCGATCACATCGGCGACCTCGGTGAAGTCCTCTTCGGTGAAGCCGCGGGTGGCCAGAGCGGGGGTGCCGATACGCAGCCCTGAGGTGACCATGGGCGGACGTGGGTCGAAGGGCACGGCGTTGCGGTTGACGGTGATGCCGATGTGGTGGAGCAGGTCTTCCGCCTGCTTCCCGTCCAGTTCCGACTCCCTGAGGTCCACCAGGACCAGATGGACATCGGTGCCGCTGGTGAGGACGCTGACTCCGGCCGCGGTCGCGTCCGGCTGCGTGAGCCGTTCGGCGAGGATGCGGGCGCCGGCCAGGGTGCGGGCCTGCCGCTCGGCGAACTCCGGCGACGCGGCGACCTTGAACGACACCGCCTTCGCTGCGATGACGTGCTCCAGCGGGCCGCCCTGCATTCCGGGAAACACCGCCGAGTTGATCTTCTTGGCGATGTCGGCCTCATTGGTGAGGATGACGCCGCCGCGCGGGCCGCCGAGTGTCTTGTGGGTGGTCGTGGTGGTGACATGGGCGTGCGGTACGGGACTGGGGTGCAGGCCGGCGGCCACGAGGCCCGCGAAGTGGGCCATGTCGACCATCAGATAGGCGCTCACCTCGTCGGCGATCCGCCGGAAGGCCTCGAAGTCCAGTTGTCGGGGATACGCCGACCAGCCCGCGATGATCATCTTGGGGCTGTGCTCCTTGGCGAGCCGCTCCACCTCGTCCATGTCGACCAGGTTGTCGGTCTCGTCCACGTGGTAGGGCACTACATTGAGCATCTTGCCGCTGTAGTTGATGCGCATGCCGTGGGTGAGGTGACCGCCGTGCGCGAGGTCGAGGCCGAGGATGGTGTCACCTGGCTTCAGCAGGGCGAAGTAGACGGCGGTGTTCGCCTGCGCGCCCGAGTGCGGCTGCACATTGGCGAATCCGGCGCCGAAGAGAGACTTGATCCGCTCGATGGCCAGCCGCTCGGTCACGTCAACGTGTTCACAGCCGCCGTAGTAGCGGCGACCCGGGTAGCCCTCGGCGTACTTGTTCGTCAGGACCGAACCCTGGGCCTCCATGACCGCCGAGGGGGCGAAGTTCTCCGACGCGATCATTTCGAGGGTGGACTGCTGGCGGTCCAGCTCCGCGGAGACGGCGGCGTGGACCTCCGGGTCCAGCTCGGCGAGCGGCGCGTTCAGCGTGTTCATGCGGCGTTCCTCTCGGCAGCCTCAACGACATTGGCGAGCAGCATCGCCCGCGTCATGGGTCCTACGCCGCCGGGCATGGGCGCGACCCAGCCGGCGACCGTGGCGGCATCGGGGTGCACGTCCCCGATCAGCCCTTCGTCGGTGCGGGTGATACCGACGTCGAGGACGACGGCACCGGGCCGAAGCATCTCGGGGGTGATCAGTCCGGGCGATCCGGCGGCCGCGATGACGATGTCCGCCTCGCGTACGTGCCAGGCGAGACCCTTGGTCCCGGTGTGGCACAGGGTCACGGTGGCGTTCTCGGACCTGCGGGTGAGCAGCAGCCCGATCGGCCGTCCGACCGTGATGCCTCGCCCGATGACGCACACCCGCGCTCCGGCGAGGGGGACGTCGTGGCGACGCAGCAGTTCCACGATGCCGCGCGGGGTGCAGGGCAGCGGGGCCTCGATGCCGAGAGCGAGGCGTCCGAGGCTGACGGGGTGCAGGCCGTCGGCGTCCTTGGCCGGGTCCATGCGCTCCAGTACCGCGTTGGCGTCCAGGCCCCGCGGCAGCGGCAGTTGGACGATGTAGCCGGTGCAGGCGGGGTCGGCGTTGAGCTCGTCGATGACGGCCTCCACCTGCTCCTGCGTCGCGTCGGCGGGCAGTTCGCGCCGGATGGAGGCGATCCCGGCCTGTTCGCAGTCGCGGTGCTTACCGGCGACGTACGCGTGACTGCCGGGGTCGTCGCCGACCAGTACGGTGCCGAGGCCCGGCGTGATTCCCCGCGCGGCCAGCTTGGCGACGCGCGCGGCGAGTTCGGTGCGGATCGCAGCCGCGGTACGGCGTCCGTCGAGGACCTTTGCGCTCACGGTGCTCCTCTTCTTACGGATGGGGGCTCAGCCACGCAGGCGGGACATGGAGGGGTCGAACAGCGGCTCGTCGGCGACGACCGCTTCGACGCGCTGGTCGAAGTAGCCGATGTGCAGGGTGCGGCCGGTCGTGGCGAGCTCGGCGGGCAGCCACGCATAGGCGATGCCCTTGCCGATCGTGTAGCCGTACGCGGCGCTGGTGACATGGCCGACGGGGCGGTCGCCGTCGTACACCGGCTCCTTCCCCATGACCACGGCCTGTGGGTCGTCGATGGTCAGACAGGTCAGGCGGCGCCGCACATCGGCCTTGCGCCGCTCCAGCGCGGCCTTGCCGATGAAGTCGTCCTTGTCGAGCTTGACGGCGAAGCCGACGCCCGCCTCGTAGGGGTCGTGCTCATAGGTCATGTCGGTGCCGAAGGAGCGGTAGCCCTTCTCCAGACGCAGACTGTTGAAGGCGCCACGGCCGGCGGCGATGCCGCCGAGGGGCTGGGCGGCCTGCCACAGGGTGTCCCAGAGTTTCTGGCCCATGTCGGCGGTGGTGTACAGCTCCCAGCCGCGTTCGCCGACGTACGACAGGCGCATCGCGGTGACGGGGACGGAACCGATGTGGGCGCGCTTGGCGCGGAAGTACTTCAGACCGTCGTTGGAGAAGTCCGAGTCGGCGAGCGGCTGGAGCACCTCGCGGGCCAGCGGGCCCCACAGGCCGACGCAGCAGGTGCCGGCGGTGATGTCGCGTACCTGGACCGACCCGTCCGCCGGCAGGTGCCGGCCAAACCAGTCGAGGTCCAGGTTGCCGTTGGCGCCGACCTGGAAGTGGTCGCGGCCGAGACGGGCGACGGTGATGTCGCTGCGGATACGGCCGTCTCCGTCGAGGAGCAGGGTGTACGTCACCGAGCCGACCGACTTGTCGACGTTGCCGGTGGACAGCCGCTGGAGGAACGCGGCAGCGCCGCGACCGGTGACTTCCAGGCGCTTGAGCGCGGTCATGTCGTACATCGCGACGGTCTCGCGCGTGGTCTGGGCCTCTGCGCCGACGATGGGCGACCAGTAGCGCGCTGCCCAGTCGTTGGGAGTGGGGATGGAACGCCCGGCTGCCAGATGCTCGTTCGCTTCGTACCACTGGGGCCGCTCCCAGCCGGTGGCCTCCAGGAAGACGGCGCCGAGTTCCTGCTGGCGGGCGTAGAAGGGGCTGGTGCGCAGGGGGCGCGGCGCGCCGGCCGGCTGGAGGGGGTGGAGGATGTCGTAGACCTCGACGAAGTTCTGGCAGTCGCGGGCCAGCACGTACTCCGGGGAGAGCTGATGCGGCTCGAAGCGGTTGACGTCGCACTCGTGCAGATCGAAGGACGAGCAGTGGCCCTCCACAAGCCATTCCGCCACCGCGCGGGCCACGCCGGCCGAGTGGGTGACCCACACGGCCTCGGCGACCCAGAAGCCCTTGACGTCAGGTGATTCGCCCAGCAGCGGCAGGCCGTCGGTGGTGAAGGAGAAGAGACCGTTGATGCCCTCTTCGATCTTGGCGTCGCGGGTCGCGGGCAGCAGTGCCTGTGTCTCGGCCCAGGCGTCGGCGAAGTCGTCCTCGGTGAACTTCATGACCGAGGGCATCTGCTCCGCCTCGTCCACCGAGGCGATGTCCTCCGGGTCGACCGGCATGGGCCGGTGGCCGTAGTAGCCGATGCCGATGCGGTCGAAGCGGTCGCGGTAGTACAGATCCGCGTCCTGGTGGCGCAGGATCGGCCGGACGGCCTCCACGGCCTGGCCTTCCAGTGCGGGAACGGGGCCGGTCCAGGCGAGCTGGTGGGCGAGCGGGGTGAGGGGCAGGTTCATGCCGACCATGCGGGCGATCTTCGGGCCCCAGATCCCCGCACAGCACACGACGATGTCGGCGGGGATCTCGCCCTGGTCGGTGACGACGGCGCTGACCTCACCCTCGCTGTGTACGACGTCGAGGACTTCGTGGCGGGCGAGGAAGCGTACGCCGCGCTCGGTGGCCCGCCGGATCTGGGCCTCGACGGCGAGCACCGCCTTGGCCAGGCCGTCGGTGGGGACCAGGAGGCCGCCGAGGACACGCCCGGGGTCCACCAGCGGGTGCAGTTCGATGCACTCCTCGGGGCTCAGCAGCCGGGACTCGATGCCCCAGGCGGTGACCCAGCCGTGGCGGCGGTGCAGCTCGATCAGGCGTTCCGGGGTGGTGGCCACCTCGAGTCCGCCCACCTGCAGGAAGCAAGGCTCTCCGTCGACGTCGAGGCTGCAGAACTTCTCGACGGTGTAGCGGGCGAGCTCGGTCATGGTCTTCGAGGAGTTCGTCTGGAAGACCAGCCCCGGCGCATGGGACGACGACCCGCCGGTGGCGGGGAGGGGCCCCTGGTCGACGACCGTGATGTCGGTCCAGCCCGCGAAGGACAGTTCGTCCGCGAGCGCCGCTCCCACGACGCCCGCTCCGATGATGACCACTCGGGGTCCCGCCATCGCCGCACCTCCGCCTTTGAGCAGTTAAGTTGCTGTCAGCGCAACATGCTTCAGGTTGCGCAACTCACGATGCCGGTCGCCGAGGGTGGGTGTCAAGGGGCCTTCACGGCCGTAACCGGGGCAAAAAAACAGCCGTGCCCGGCGGGCTGTCACGGCAGCCCGCCGGGCACGGTCAACGCTCCCGGCCCCTCCTGTGGATCAGCTCTTCTTGAGCCAGAAATCAACCTTGTCGCGGTTGGCGTCCACCCACTTCTTGGCCGCCGCATCCGGCGTCATCTTGTCCTCGGCGATGTACTTGGCCACGAGGTTCTGGTCCGAGTTGGTCCAGGTGAAGTTCTTGACGAGGTCATAGGCAGGACTGCCCGAGTCGGCGAACTTCTTGCTGACGATCTTGTCCAGCTCGTATTCGGGGTAGTCGCAGGCAACCTTCTCCGCGTCGGCGTCGCAGCCGTCCTTGTACGCCGGCAGATTCACCTTCGCCAGCTCGACCTCCGACATGAACCACTGCGGTGCGTAGAAGTATCCGATCACCCAGGACTTCTTGGCCTCGGCCTGCCTGAACGCCTGGATGAGCGCCGCCTCGCTGCCACCGTAGACGACCTTGTAATCCAGCTTGAGATTCTTCACCAGTGCGGCGTCGTTCGTGACGAACGACGGATCGCCGTCGAGGAACTGGCCCTTGGCACCCGACTCCGACGTCTTGAAATTGGCGGCGTATTTATTGAGGTTCTTCCAGTTGGTGATGTCCGGGTGCTCCTTGGCCAGCCACGGCGGCACGAACCAGCCGATGACGCCCGTGTTGCCGGTCGCGCCGGCCTCCACGGCGGTCTTCTGGTCGGTGATGTACTTCTTCTTCAGGTCGTCGTGGCCCCAGTTCTCGACGACGGCGTCCACCTCGCCGGTGCCGAAGCCCTGCCAGGCGACCTCTTCCTTGAGGTCCTTCTTGGTCACCTGACACTTGAGGTCATTCTCGGCGACATACGCGATGACCGCCGCGTTGGCCTCGTAACCGACCCAGGGGTTGACCGCGAGGTTGAACGTGCCGCACTTGCCGGCGCCCCCCGCCTTGTCCGATCCCGACTCGCCGACCTTGGCGCCGCCGCAGGCGGTGAGCGCGGCGAGGCTCAGCGCCGCCAGCCCGGCCACCGCGGCCCGCCGTCTCGCGGGCCGCGACTGCCCAATGAAGTTTCCGATCATTACTGCCTCCTGTGCTTCTTCCTGTGGCCGCTGAGTTGTGGCCGGCCTAGCGGGCGCCGGGCGCCCTTGTTGTGCGCCGTGCCGCTGCCTGGGTTATCCGGTCGAACATGACCCCGAGCAGAACGATGGCCAGGCCCGCTGCCAGGCCCTTGCCGTACAACTGGCCCTGGGAGAAACCGGCTACGACGTCGTAGCCCAGGGCGCCCGCACCGACCAGACCGCCCACGACCACCATGGACAGGACGTAGATCAGTCCCTGGTTGGTCGCAAGTGTCAGGGCGCTGCGTGACATGGGGAGCTGGACCTTGGTGATGATCTGCCAGGTGCTGGAGCCGGCTGCCGTGGCGGCCTCCACCGTGGTCTGTGGCACCGCTCGCACACCGTCCGCGATGATCTTGATTGTCACGGGAGCCGCGAAGACGACCGCGGCGATGATCGCCGTGAAGCGCGTCGCACCGAACAGCGCCAGGAACGGCACCAGATACACGAAGGAGGGCATGGTCTGGCCCGCGTCGAGGCTGGGCCTGATCAGCCGGTCGACCAGCGGACTGCGGCCCATCCAGACACCGACCGCGACGCCGAGCAGCATCACGATCAGAGTCGCCACCGCCGTGGAGGCCAGGGTCGTCATGCTGTCCGACCACACCCCGGTCCCGACGAGCAGTGCCACACAGACCGCCGCCGTGATACCCGCGCGCCACCCGCCGAGCACTGCGCCGACGGCGACGAGGACGAGGCCGACCAGCCACCAGGGGGACTCGGTGAGCAGTGTCTCGAAGGGGTTGAGCAGCGCCGTGGTGATCAGGTCCCTGGTTCCGTTGGTCAGTCCGCCGAAGGTGTCCTGCGTCCAGAGGGTGACCGAGTCCGCCGTGCGCGCGATCGCGCCGCCGACTCCGGCGTCGCCGGGGAACTGGGCTGCCCACACATAGGTGTGGGACAGCCACACGCACACGGCGGCCGCCGCGCCACCGGCCAGCAGGAGGGGTCGGCGCCACTTCGTGAAGCGGCCGGCGCGGCGCTTCCTCGCGGCCTCCACACGGTCACCCGCCGCGGTCGTGACCCGGTCCAGCACGATCGCCATGACGACGATCGCGAGGCCGGCGTTGAAGGCGACGCCGACGTCCAGGGTCTGCAGCGCCTTGACGACCGTCTTGCCCAGCCCGGGCGCGTCGATCAGGGCGGCGATGGTGACCATGGACAGCGCGGCCATGATGGTCTGGTTCACGCCCATCACGACGGTCCGCTTGGACATGGGCAGCAGCACCTTGGTGAGCGTCTGCCGCCGGGTGGATCCCAGCGACTCTGCGGCCTCGACCGTGGTGGCGGGCACCGAGCGGATGGCGTGCGCGGTGATGCGTATGGCGGGCGGCGCCGCGTAGATGAGCGTGGCGATCGTCGCGGATGCCGGGCCGATGAGGAAGAACAGCGTCAGCGGAGCCAGGTAGACGAAGGTCGGCATCGTCTGCATGAAGTCCAGGAACGGCGTGATGGCGCGGTTCACCCGGTCGGAGAGCCCGGCCCAGATGCCGAGCGGGATGCCGATGAGCAGGGAGACGAAGACCGCCGACAGTGTCAGGGCCAGCGTGTCCATGCTCTCCTGCCACAGTCCCTGCAGCCCGAGGAAGACGAACCCGGCCACCGCCAGGGCCGCGACGCGTATGTTCCCGAACGCCCAGGAGACATATCCGGCGAGGCCGACGACGCCCAGCCAGCCGATGACGGGGACCGGGCGCCCACCCTGCGGCTGGGAGATCAGCGACTGGATGAAGGTGACGAGATTGTCGATGACCAGCCGGATCTCGTTGAAGAAGTAGAGGAAGAGCGGGTTGCTGTTGCGGTTCGCCCCGATGCTGTCGTTGACCGAGTTGAACCAGCGGTGCAGGTCCGTCAGGTCGGCCGCCGCCAGCGCCAGGGTCTCCCGCCCGCGCAGGGCGGCGAACAGCACCAGCCAGGCGAGCAGGATCGCGGCCACCACGACGCGGCGGCTGACTCGGCGCGCGGCCCGGACCGGGGCGGCCGCGTCGGCGGCGACAGCCATCACGCGCCGCCTTCCTGTCCGGCGACGACCGCGAGGATCTCCTCGTCGCCGACGATGCCCAGCAGCTTGCCGTCCTGGACGACCTTGACCGGCCTGTCGGCGGCGAGCACCGCCCGCGTCGCCTCGCGCACCACGACGTCCGGGCCCAGCTCCGGGCCGTCGAGGGCGTCGCCGGGCTCGGGGGCGCGCATGATCCAGCGCAGGGTCAGGACTTCGGCGCGGGACACGTCCTTGACGAACTCGCGGACATAGTCGTCGGCGGGCGCGCCGACCAGTTCGTCACCTGTGCCGCACTGGACCATCTTGCCGTCGCGCATGATGAGAATGCGATCTCCGAGCTTGAGCGCCTCGGACAGGTCGTGGGTGATGAAGACCATGGTCTTGCCGACCTCGTGGTGCAGGCGGATGACCTCGTTCTGCATGTCGCGGCGGATCAGCGGGTCGAGCGCGGAGAACGGCTCGTCGAAGAACAGCACGTCCGGATCGCCGGCAAGCGCACGGGCGAGACCGACGCGCTGCTGCATGCCGCCGGAGAGCTGGTCGGGGTAGGAGTTCTCGTATCCGGCCAGGCCAACCAGTTCGACGACCTCCATGGCCCGCTTGACGCGCTCTGCCTTGCCCATGCCACGTATCTCCAGGCCGTACGAGACATTGTCGACGACCCTGCGGTGCGGCAGCAGCCCGAAGTGCTGGAAGACCATGGAGAACTTGCGGCGTCGTAGCTCGCGCAGCCGTTTGGCGTCCGCGCCACGGATGTCCTCACCCTCGAAGTTCACTTCGCCCGCGGTGGGTTCGATCAGCCGGGTGAGACATCGCACCAGCGTGGACTTGCCGGAACCGGACAGGCCCATCACGACGAAGACCTCGCCGGGCGACACGTCGAAGTTCACATCCCGTACGGCGGCGGTGCATCCCGTGCGGTCCATGAGCTCGCGGCGCGTGAGCCCGCACAGCTCCTCGGAATCCGGCACCTGGCCGGCCTTGGGCCCGAACACCTTCCACAGCCCGCGCACGGAGATGACCGGGGGCCTGTCCTGGTCCTGGGACGTGCCGCGCCGCTGCGGCAGTTCAGTCTCTGTTGGGGTCACGGTCGACCTCTCTTCGGCATTCAGCCGCGGAACCAGTGCTGCGGCCGGGGTTGGATGTTCTGCCAGATGTGCTTGGGCTCGCGATATTCGTCCAGGCCCGTCGGCCCCAGTTCCCGGCCCACGCCCGAGTGGCCGAAGCCACCCCATTCCGCCTGCGGTACATAGGGGTGGTAGTCGTTGATCCACACGGTGCCGTGGCGCAGCCGTCGCGCGACCCGCTGGGCCTTGCCGGCGTCCTGCGTCCATACGGCTCCGGCGAGTCCGTACTCGGTGTCATTGGCTATGCGTACGGCGTCGTCCTCGCCGCTGAAGCGCTCGACGGTCAGCACGGGGCCGAAGGACTCCTCATGCACCACACGCATGTCCTGGCGACACTCGTCGAGCACGGTCGGCGGGTAGTAGTAGCCGCTCGCGAGTTCGGGGTCCTCGGGGCGACTGCCGCCGCAGCGCAGTGCGGCGCCCTCGGCGATGCCCGCGGCGACATAGGCCTCGACCTTCTCCCGGTGCTGTGCGGAGACCAGCGGTCCCGTATCGGCCTCGGGATCGAAGGGGCCGCCCAGACGGATTCGCCCGGCCCGGCGTACGACCTCGTCGACGAAGGCGTCATGGAGCTCGTCCTCGACGATCAGACGGGCGCCGGCCGAGCAGACCTGCCCGGAATGCAGGAAGACGGCCGTGAGAGCGAAGTCCACCGCGGCCTCGAAATCGGCGTCGGCGAAGACGACATTGGGGTTCTTGCCACCCAGTTCGAGGGCGACCTTTTTCACGGTCGCGGCGGCCGTGGCCATGATCCTTCGGCCGGTGTCCAGGCCCCCTGTGAAGGAGATCATGTCGACGGCGGGGTCTTCGGACAGCGGTGCGCCCACCTCGGGACCGGCGCCGAGCACGAGGTTGGCGGCGCCGGCCGGCAGACCGGCCTCCTCAAGTGCCCGCATCAGCAGGATCGATGTGGACGGGGTGAGCTCGCTCGGCTTCAGCACGATCGTGTTTCCGGCCAGAAGAGCGGGGGCGACCTTCCACGACGCCTGGAGCAGCGGATAGTTCCACGGGGTAATCAACCCGCAGACTCCGACCGGCTCGTAGGTGACGCGGCTGACGGCGTCGTCGCGTCCGGTGTCGACCACCCGGCCGGCGCTGGTGCCCGCGATCCCGCCGTAGTAGCGGAAGCAGGAGACCACATCGGCGATGTCGTACTCGCTCTCCACCAACCGCTTGCCGGTGTCGAGTGATTCGGCGCGGGCGAACTCCTTGGCGTCGCGCTCGATCAGATCGGCGGTGCGCAGCAGCAGCGCGCCGCGTTCCCGCTCGGGGGTTCGCGGCCAGGGGCCTTCGTCGAAAGCCCGGCGGGCCGCTGCGATCGCGGCCTCGCTGTCGGCCCGGGTCCCTTCGGACACGACCGCCGCAAGCGTGCCATCTGCGGGGCAGAGGATCTCCCGGTGGCCCCCGGCCACCGGATCGCGCCATTCTCCGTCCAGATACAGGTCTGCCACGTGCGGAGCCCTTCGACCGAAGTTCGTTGCGCATCATGCACTGCATTGCTTGTGGTGGAACACCCTGGCCGAACGTATGACCCACGTCAAGAGGGCAAAACGGGCGGATTCCGACCTGGAGCCCAGTTGTCCCGCTTCCCTTGACCGCGACCCATGAGGGGCTGACCATGTTGCGTATCACTCACCGCGTTGTGCAATACGCACCAACGGAGGCCGCGTATGTCCCCTCGACCGCAACCTGGCCGCGAATACGTCCTCACCCTCTCGTGCCCGGACCAGGCCGGACTGGTGCACGCCGTGAGCGGCTACCTGGTCAGGAACTCCGGCAACATCCTGGAGAGCCAGCAGTTCGACGACCGGCTTCAGGACCGTTTCTTCATGAGGGTCCACTTCGATGTGTCCGACCCCGACACCGACGTGAAACAACTGCGTGACCGATTCGGCCCCGTCGCCGAGGCCTACCGGATCTCGTGGACCCTGCGGGACGCCTCGACCCCGACCCGCACGCTGATCATGGTGTCGAAATTCGGCCACTGCCTGAATGACCTCCTCTTCCGCCGGCGCACCGGCGCTCTCAACATCGAAATCCCGGCCATCGTCTCCAACCACGAGGAGTTCGAGGAGCTGGCCGGGACCTACGGCATCCCCTTCCACCACATCCCGGTGACCAGGGACACCAAGGCCGACGCCGAGGCACGTCTTCTGGAGCTGGTGCGCGAGCTGGACATCGATCTGGTGGTGCTCGCCCGCTATATGCAGATCCTCTCCGACGACCTGTGCAAGCAGCTCGAGGGCCGGGCCATCAACATCCACCACTCCTTCCTGCCCAGTTTCAAGGGCGCACGCCCGTACGGGCAGGCGTACGACCGCGGCGTGAAGCTCGTGGGCGCCACGGCGCACTATGTGACGCCGGACCTGGACGAGGGCCAGATCATCGAGCAGGACGTGGTTCGCGTGGATCACTCGCTCGACCCGGACGAACTGGTCACGGTTGGGCGGGACGTGGAGGCACAGGTACTGGCGCACGCCGTGAAGTGGCACAGCGAGAGCCGCGTGATGGTGGACGGGAACCGTACGGTGGTCTTTCGCTGAACCGACCGGGGCTCCACCCCGGACCCCGGTCCTCAATCGCCGGCAGGGCTCCATTGGAGCCCGTCCGGCGATTGACTCGCCCGAAGGGCGTAGAGGGGTCCGGGGGCTAACAACCGTCGAGGCGCTCCAGCATGCCGCGGCGCCAGCGCTCCGTCTCGGCGATCTGGTTGAAGGTGAACAGGTGCAGGCCCGCGACGGCCGCCGAGGGAGCAGTGAGCGCGTCGGCGCTGCGTCTGAGCAGCTGATCGGGCGAGTAGCCGCCCGGTGCCGCGAAGCGCAGAAACCAGGAGGCGTGCCCGGCCAGGAACCGCGCCGACTCCCCCACTCCGATCTTTGTCGCCATGGCGAGCAGCTTCGCCCGCTCAACGGGGCCGGCGACGCCCACATGGACGGGCAGCACGATGTCGCGCCGGCGTACCCGCACGAGCCAGTCGCCGAGCACGCGAGGATCGAAGCACAGATTGCTGACGATGTACGTGGCGTGCGCGCGCTTGTCCCACATCGACTGGACGATGACGTCGTCGTCGATGAGCGGATGGCTCTCGGGGTAGCCGGTAATGCCGATGTGTGTGAAGGGGCTGCCCAGCTCGCTCAGCCTGCGCAGCACCGGCAGCGCTCCGTGGTACGTCCCGGCCGGCGGGTCGGCGTCCCCGGCCGGGACAAAGATGTCGTCGATGCCCGCCGCACGGAGCCGGCCGACGACGTCCGCCAGGTGCGCGTCGTCCCGCAGCAGCCGCGCGGGCACGTGCGGGACGACGCGGTAGCCGTGCGCCGCCAGCCGAGTGGCGAGGTCGAGGGTCGGCTCCAGGCCCTTGACCGGCGACGCGGTGACCGTGACCACCACGTCGCGCGGCACATTGGCGAGCACCTTGTCCTGTGTGGACTTCGTCGGCAGGACCTCGTAGCGGACGCTCTTCAGCAGTGTTCTCACCGTGGGTCGCGGTGCCGGTAGTACTGGGCCTTGGAGGCCGGAAGCGGCTTCTTGCCGAGGATGAGGTCGGCGGCCTTCTCCGCGATCATCATCACGGGTGCGTAGATGTTGCCGTTGGTGACGTACGGCATCACGGAGGCATCCACGACGCGCAGCCCCTCCACGCCGTGCACCCGCATGCTCTCCGGGTCGACCACGGCCATCTCATCGGTGCCCATTTTGCAGGTGCAGGAGGGGTGCAGGGCGGTCTCGCCCTCCTTCGCGACCCAGGCGAGGATCTCCTCGTCGCTCTCCACGGAAGGTCCGGGTGAGATCTCTCCATCGTTGTACGGGGCGAGCGCGGGCTGGCTGAGGAGCTTGCGGGTCACCCGGACCGCCTCGACCCACTCGCGGCGGTCCTGTTCGGTGGACAGGTAGTTGAAGCGCAGCGCCGGGTGCTCTCGCGGGTCCTTGCTCTTGATCTTCACGGAGCCGAGGGCGTCGGAGTACATGGGTCCGACGTGCACTTGGTAGCCGTGCCCGCCCGCCGGCGAGGTGCCGTCGTAGCGGACCGCGATGGGCAGGAAGTGGAACATCAGGTTGGGGTAGTCCACGTCCTCGTTGCTACGGGCGAAGCCGCCGGCCTCGAAGTGGTTGGTCGCGGCCGGACCCTTGCGGAAGAGCCACTGGAGGCCGATGAACGGGGCACGCCACTTCGCCATGTACGGCTGCATGGAGACCGGCTGCTTGCAGGCGTGCTGGACGTACACCTCCAGGTGGTCCTGCAGATTCTCGCCGACTCCCGGCAGATGGTGGACGACGTCGACGCCCAGGGACTTGAGTTCCTCCGCGTTACCGACGCCGGAAAGCTGCAGCAGTTGGGGGGAGTTGATCGCACCACCGCAGAGGATCACTTCGCGGGCACGGACCTGCTGGGGCTTGCCACGGCCGCGCCGGTACTCGACACCGACGGCGCGCTTGCCCTCGAAGATCACGCGGGTGACAAGAGCACGGGTCTTGACGTCGAGATTCGGCCGCCTCTTCACGGGCTTGAGGTACGCCTTGGCGGCTGACAGGCGGCGTCCGCGGTGGACGTTGCGGTCGAACGGGGCGAAGCCTTCCTGCCGGTAGCCGTTGACGTCGTCGGTGCGGGGGTAGCCGGCTTCCTGGACGGCCTCGAGGAAGGCGGGGAAGAGCGGGCTGGAGGCCGGGCCGCGTTCGAGGACGAGGGGGCCGTCGTGGCCGCGGAACTCGTCGTCGGGGTCGGCCGCCAGGCAGTTCTCCATGCGCTGGAAGTACGGCAGGCAGTGTGCGTAGTCCCAGGCCTCCATCCCCGGGTCGGCCGCCCACCGCTCGTAGTCCATGGGGTTGCCCCGCTGGAAGATCATGCCGTTGATGCTGCTGGAACCGCCGAGCACTTTGCCGCGGGCGTGGTAGACACGGCGGCCGCCCATGTGGGGCTCGGGCTCGGATTCGTACTTCCAGTCGTAGAAGCGGCTGCCGATGGGGAAGGTCAGCGCCGCAGGCATGTGGATGAACACGTCCCATGGATAGTCGGACCGTCCGGCCTCCAGCACCAGAACGCTGTTGTCCGGATCAGCGGAGAGCCGGTTCGCCAGTGCGCTGCCGGCCGATCCGCCGCCGACGATGACGAAGTCGTACTGCAGGGGAGCCATGGCTACCTCGTCTCGATCGCGCCGTTCGATACGCGGGGCATGCTAGTACGGGTAGCGCTATACGCACCAGGTTGCGAGCCACGCAACTTGCCGAGCCGCTCGTTCCTCTGTCCAGCTGTTGTTTACTGCGCGTATAGTTTCGCTGTGAGCAACTACAGTCCAGATACCGAAACGACCGGTTCGCAGCCCGGCGGAGTCCAGTCCGTCGACCGCGCCATCAGCGTGCTGGAAATCCTTGCCCAACAGGGCGAAGCGGGCGTCAGTGACGTGGCAGCCGAGATCGACGTCCACAAATCCACCGCATTCCGCCTGCTCGGCGCACTGGAGGCGCGCGGTCTGGTGGAACAGGCGGGCGAGCGCGGCAAGTACCGCCTCGGCTTCGGAATCGTGCGCCTGGCCGGCGCGGTCACGAGCCGCATCGACATCACACAGCAGGGCCGCCCGGTCTGCGAGCGCCTCGCGGAGGAGATCGGCGAGACCGTCAACATCGCCGTCATGCAGGAGCACTTCGCGATCAACCTGTTCCAGGTGCGCGGGCCTGCGGCAGTGGCGGCGCACAACTGGGTCGGCCAGCTGACCCCGCTGCACGCCACCTCCAGCGGCAAGATCCTGCTGGCCCACCTGCCCGCCAAGGAGCGCGCCGAGCTTCTGGCACAGACGGGCCTGAAGAAGGTGACCCCGCACACCCTGACCGCGAAGACGAAGCTCGAGAAGAACCTCGCCGAGGTCAGAGAGCACGGCTATTCCTGGACCCGGGAGGAACTGGAGCTCGGGCTGCACGCCATGGCCGCGCCGGTCCGCAACAGGGACGGAGAGGTCATTGCGGCGCTCAGCGCCTCAGGGCCCTCGTACCGGCTGACCGAGGAGCGTATGCGCGAGCTCGCCCCGCTGCTGATCCAGGGTGCGGAAGAGATCAGTCACCGGATGGGCTACCTGGGCTGATCCGGGTGCGCTCGCTCCGGCCGCAGGAGCGGTCGGAGCGTCATGAGCAGGGCGTGGGTCACCGCGGGGATTCCCGGGCGGCCCAGGTCTCGCTCCTTCCGATCTGAAGGCCGCCGTCGCCTGCGCTAATCCGGCTGCCGGGTGCCGAGGCGCTCGTGGATCCAGTCGTGGAACACGCCGATGTGGTGCTCGCTGGGTACGAGTACGCCGCCCTTGGCGTACAGGCGGGAGCTCATCGCGGGCTGGCAGCGCTCGCAGGCGTCGAAGTCCTGCCGGTTGACCCGGTCGAAGAGCTCCACGGACCGGCTGACATCCTTGCTGCTGTCCACCACGTCCTTGAGGTAGAGCCAGTCGCACTCGACGATCGTGCGGTCGACAGCGACCGGGTACATCCGGTGGAAGATCACGTGGTCGGGGACGAGATTGATGAATACCTGCGGCGGGACGGTGATCGCGTAGTAGCGGCGGTCCTGGTCCTCGGAGACCCCGGGGATGCGGTCCAGGCCTTCGGAGCCGTCCACGGTGAAGCCCTTGACCTCCGCACCGAATTCGGCACCGTGGCCGACGTAGTACTGCGCGGCATAGCCGTCGGCGAACTCCGGCAGAACCTCGGTGAGTTCCGGGTGGATCGTTGCGCAGTGGTAGCACTCCATGAAGTTCTCGATGATCAGCTTCCAGTTCGCCTTCACGTCGTAGACGATCCGCCTGCCGACCTCGAGGCTTTCCACGTCGTAGCGCTCGACCGACTCCACGTCGCCGAGCCGTGCGACGACCTCACCGACGACCTGTTCCTCGAAGGAGGGCGGGGTCTCCGCCAGACAGACCCAGACATAGCCCAGCCATTCGCGAGAGGCCACATTCGCCAGGCCGTACTCGACACGGCCGACGTCGGGCATCTTCGTGAGGTTGGGCGCCGCGACGAGTTTGCCCGTCAGGTCGTACGTCCACGCGTGGTACGGGCACTGGAAGGCGCGCTTGACCTCGCCGGTCTCCTCCGTACAGAGCTTGGCGCCACGGTGCCGGCAGACATTGAAGAAGGCGCGGACGGAGTTGTCCCGGGCCCGGGTGACGAGGATGCTCTCACGGCCCACCTCGACGGTCCGGAAGGCGCCGGGCTTGGCCAGGTCGGAGGAGCGCGCGACGCAGAACCACATCTCCTCGAAGATGCGCTCCTGCTCCTGGGCGAAGATCCCGGGATCGGTGTAATAGGAGCCGGGGAGCGTGGCGATCAGGCTGTCCGGCAGGCTGGTCGAGGTCACAGTGCACTCCTCGCGGGGTGACGTCGTTGATCGGTCGTCGCGCTGGGGACGAGACAGTCCCAGCGGCGTAGTGCGATATGCAATACATGGCGTGCTGAGCAACAGCGGGTGACGCCGCGAGTGGCGTCAGAGCGTGGCGGCAGCGAGCTGCTTGCGCCAGCGGGTGAACAGGCGTGGCTGGTTCATCCCGAGCACCGCGACCGGATGGCCCGACCGCCTGTAGACCGCCAGGAAGCTGCGGTCGTCCGGGAGCCCCTCCTCGACCGTCACACTGTCGGCCCCGGCGGAATGCCCGGCGAACTGGATCCGTACGCCGTACTGGTCCGACCAGAAGTACGGCGGCTTGGGGACTCCCGGCGTTGCCGCACCGCCGGACAGCAGCGCGGCCACGGCCGCGTCGGGCCGTTCCCGCGCGCCGGTCCAGTGCTCGACGCGCCGGTGGACCCCGGCGACCGGGTCGTACCAGGAGGCGCAGTCGCCGACCGCGACCACAGCAGCCACGCTTGTGCGGCCGTCCGCGCCGCATGTGACGCCGTCGTCCAGGGCGACGCCACAACCGTCGAGCCACTCGACGCACGGACGGGCACCCACGCCGACGACGACGGTGTCGGCCGGGATGCTGCGGCCGTCCTCCAGCAGGACCGCCTCGACGCGGGCCGCCCCGCTCAGGCCTTTGACGCCGACGCCGCACAGCAGCCGTACGCCGTGGTCCGCATGGAGCGTGGAGACGACGCCTCCCATGACCTCGCCCAGCGGTCCGGCCAGCGGAGTCGGCGCCGCCTCGACGACCGTCACGTCAAGCCCCAGGCCGTACGCGGTGGAGGCGACCTCGGCGCCGATGAACCCGCCGCCGATCACCACCAGCCGCCCGCCCCGGGCCAGGTCGGCCCGCAGGGCACGGGCGTCGTCCAGGGTGCGCAGCGTATGCACCCCGGTCAGGCCGTCGCTGCCCGGCAGCATGCGCGCGGTCGCACCGGTGGCGATGACGACCCCGTCGGCACGGACGGACCGGCCGTCCGCGAGCCGCACAGCACGGTCACCGAGGTCGAATCCCGCGGCCCGCACGCCGAGCAGCCACTCCGCCTGAAGGTCCTCACCGTCCGCCTCCAGCGCGAGATCCGCTTCGCGGATCGTGCCGGCGAGGAACTCCTTGGACAACGGCGGCCTGTCGTACGGACGGTGCGGCTCGTCACCGATCACGACCAGCCGTCCGTCGTAACCCTGTTTCCGCAGGGAGCGTGCGGCCGACAGTCCCGCGAGCGAGGCGCCGACCACGGCCACCGTCCTCACGCGAGCCCTCCGGCGAGCCGCGCCGCGATGCAGGGTGGCAGATTCGGGGCCGCCGTGGACGGCTGGACGTAGATCATGCCGTCCTCGATCAGGACCTCATGGGTGCGGACGGGGAGCTTGGCCGGCGGTGAGTCGACGGCCCCCGTCCGGAGGTCGAACTTCGAGGCGTGCAGGGGGCATTCGACTTCGGAGCCCTCCAGCCAGCCGTCGGCGAGCGACGCGTCCTGGTGGGTGCAGGTGTCGTCGATGGCGAAGACCTCGCCGTCATCGGTGTGGAACACCGAGACGGGCGGATCGATGTCGAGCCGGTGGGCCTCGCCTCGCGGCAGATCCGCGAGACGGCACGCGGGAATCATCATGACACCTCGGGTGCTCGGGTGCATATAACGAAACAGATTGCGGTAAGCGCAACGCCAGTTTGAAGTCCCCCAAAGCCCGTGTCAAGGCATCCCCCGGACAGGCCGACCCCTTGTTCCATGTTTCTTTTTACGCAACGCTGTGCGTAGTACACAACTTCTGATCCGGAAGGAACGACGTGGCGATCAGCGTCTTCGACCTGTTCAAAGTGGGTGTCGGCCCCTCCAGCTCGCACACCGTGGGGCCGATGAAGGCCGCCCGCCTCTTCGTCAACGCGCTGGACGAGGACGGCCTGCTGTCCCGCGCCGCCTCGGTGCGGGCAGAGCTCTTCGGGTCCCTCGGTGCCACCGGCCACGGTCACGGCAGTGACAAGGCAGTACTTCTGGGCCTGGAGGGCGAGGATCCCGAAACCGTCGACACCGACACCGTGGACGACCGGGTGCACCGGATCCGCGAGACGGGCCGGCTGCGACTCCTGGGCGTCAAGGAGGTGGACTTCCGCGAGCGCGAGCACTTGGTGCTGCACCGCCGCCGCACTCTTCCTTTCCACCCCAACGGCATGCGGTTCCAGGCCCTGGACCACGACGGTGGCGAGCTGAGGACATGTACGTACTACTCGGTGGGCGGGGGCTTCGTCGTCGACGAGACCGCGACAGGAGCCGACCGGATCAAGGCCGACGACACACCCGTACGCCTCCCCTTCCGCTCCGCGTCCGAACTGCTGCTGCGCGCCTACGAGTCCGGCCTGCCCCTCAGCGGAGTGATGCTCGCCAACGAACTGTCCTGGCGGAGCGAGAGTGAGGTCCGAGCCGGCCTGCTGAGGATCTGGGCCGTGATGCGGGAGTGCGTCGACCGCGGCTGCTCACGGACCGAGACCACCCTGCCCGGGCGGCTGAACGTGCCACGCCGTGCTCCCCGGCTACTGCGCACCCTCGCCGAGGACACCACCCAGCCCGGGGACCCGCTGAAGGTCATGGACTGGGTCAATCTCTACGCCCTGGCCGTGAACGAGGAGAACGCCTCGGGCGGCCGCATCGTGACCGCGCCCACCAACGGCGCCGCCGGAATCGTGCCTGCGGTGCTCCACTACTACACCCGCTTCGTTCCCGGGGCCGACGAGGACGGAGTCGTCCGCTTCCTGTTGGCCGCCGGCGCGGTGGGAGCGCTGTTCAAGGAGAACGCCTCGATCTCCGGGGCGGAGGTGGGCTGCCAGGGCGAG
This sequence comes from Streptomyces sp. NPDC048479, assembly GCF_040651435.1. Lineage (NCBI taxonomy): Bacteria > Bacillati > Actinomycetota > Actinomycetes > Kitasatosporales > Streptomycetaceae > Streptomyces > Streptomyces sp. NPDC048479. Next base: position 50,413 of record NZ_JBEZKA010000015.1, on the reverse strand, counting down.
GTCGGGTCCGCCTGCTCCATGGCAGCCGCCGGTCTTGCCGAGGCACTCGGCGGCACGCCGGAACAGGTCGAGAACGCGGCCGAGATCGGCATGGAGCACAATCTCGGACTGACCTGCGACCCGGTCGGAGGCCTGGTCCAGATCCCCTGCATCGAGCGGAACGCGATCGCCTCGGTCAAGGCGATCAATGCGGCGCGGATGGCACTGCGCGGCGACGGCACCCATGTGGTCTCGCTCGACAAGGTCATCAAGACCATGCGCGAGACCGGCGCCGACATGAAGGTGAAGTACAAGGAGACCTCCCGCGGAGGCCTCGCGGTCAACGTCATCGAGTGCTGAGAAAACCCCTGGAGCGTCTCCCGTTTGAACGTCGCGTTGAACGATTCCGCAAGCGCGTTGTCCGCGCTGCTGCCCACTGCGCTCATGGACTGGCGCACGCCGGCTTTTGCGCAGGCTGCGCGAACGCGGCGGAGGTGTATTGCGCCCCGTGGTCGGTGTGCATCACGGCCCCGGCGAGGCTGCCGGGTGCGTATTGCCGCGGCTAGGGCGTCGGTGACGAGTTCGGCCCGCATATGGTCGGCGAGCGCCCAGCCGGCCAGACGGCGCGAGGCGAGGTCGATGACCGTGGCCAAGTAGAGGAACTTCCCGCCGTCGAGCGGGAGATAGGTGATGTCGCCGACGTACTTCGTGTTCACGGTCCCGGCGGTGAAGGCGCCGCCGATCAGGTCCGGTGCCTTCGCCGCGGTCGGGTCCGCGATGGCGGTCCGGTGCCTGCGACGTAGCCGCAGACCGGCCAGGCCGGTTTGGCGCATGGGCGTTCACCCCCTGCGGACACACACGGCAGGCGGGGCACCCCACCGCCGCAGGCAGACAACGCCACGGCGATGCGGTGCAGCATCAAGAAGATCACCCCCGCCGCCCCACGTCTCATGTGGTGGGTGCGCCCGGACCAATCACTCGAACTCGGCCGTGTGGCCCTGCACGACGGCTACAGGCTCCGCTGAGCCCGCTCCACCTAACGCTCTGATCAAGCGCCTGGCGCATCGCACCTCGCCGCATCCGGACACGCCGCCGTCCGGTTCAGTGAGAACCGAAGGCGAAGTCCGTGAACGGCGCGCGTGAGGCCACCGCGTACTACGTCGCTGGGGATCTTGAGCATGCCGCGAACGCGGAACATCTCGCCCTGGCCGCGCCGGAGGTCGAACTGCCCAAGCCGGACGGCTCACAGGGCGGGAAGAAGTAGCGATGATCGAGCCGTCTGGCATACCCCAGTTCGTCGGCAACCTCGACCAGCTGGAGAAGGACGTCTCCGCGCTGCGCAGTGATGCCATCGGCATCCGCAACGGCGGCAAGGACGTGCATTCCCGCTTTCAGGCACTGGCCGGCGTCTACAAGGCGCCCGAGGACACCCAGCTGTTCGACACCACCCGTCCGGTCATGGACAAGGCCGAGGCGTTCGCGACGAAGCTCGAGACGGTGGCTGACGCACTGGACACCTTCTCCATCGAGGCCCGGCCGCTCGCCAAGCAGCTGGCCCAGCTCAAGACGGATGCCCTCGCATTCGTCGACAGCGTCGCGGGCGACGACAACTGGACGTACGACGAGGACAAGATCAACCGCCAACAGAAGCTCATCGATGGCGTGAGCGCCGCCGAGAGCGCTTTTCGGGACGCCGAGCGCAGAGCCGCCAGCAAGATCTCGGCGCTCGTGGGCGGCCCGCGGTTCGTGGTCGACGACGGCAGCCACACCGTCAACGACAAGTCGGTGATGTACGGCTACGACCTCGAAGCCCTCAAACACGCCAAGGAACTGCCCTGGGGCACGCCCGAATCCGAGTCCCACCACGCCTGGGAGGTCGGTTACTGGGCCAAGAGCTACGTGTGGGACGGGCTGATCGTCGACAACATCTGGGGCGGCATCAAGGGCCTGGGGACCCTCGTCGGCATCGGCCCGGAAGACACCAGCGACGCCTGGGGCCACATCTGGGACATGGTCGGGGGCATCGGCCAGTACACCGCCAAGCCCTACGACTGGGTCATGGACCACACGATCGGCCCGGACGAGGAAAGCGCTGACGAGGTCCGGCAGAAGCACGCTGCCAAAGATTTCGGCAAAGGCCTGGTCGCCTGGGACATGTGGGGCCAGAACCCCGCCCGCGCGTCGGCCACCGTCACCTTCAACCTCCTCACCCTCGGCGCGGGGCCGTACGGCGTCCAAGGTCGGCACCTACCTCGACCCGCTCTCAGCAGGCCTCACGGTCGGCGGGAAGGCGATCTGCGCTCTGCCCAAGCTGTCCGAGGTCACGGCCGGGATCCGCAACGTCTTCGACACCACGGCGAGCTCGCAGCGCCTGCACAGCGTCATCGAACTCCCCGACGGCTCCAAAGTCCTCATCAAGGACGGCAAGTTCATCCCCGTCAACGCGGAAGGCAAGGTCAACACCACCGCTCCTCACCAGGAGAAGGCCTCCGTCGAGCGGACAGGCCCCGAAGAAGTACCGTCCCAGCGCGAGCCTGCCCTGGTCGGCGCCGGCGCCCGGGCGCCTGAGGGTCCAGCCCCTGCGGGCGGAAACCTCCCGCCACAGGCCAGTCATGACGCTGCGACCAGAGGGGGCGGCAGCCATACCCCTCGCGGCCCGGGAGAGGCATCGGGCAGAGTCGGAGCCGCACACGCTGTCGGTTCCGAGACGCGCAGGTCGGGTGCTGGAACGGTCGGCAATGGCCATGCCCTTACTGGCTCCGGTAGCCACGGAAGGGGCGGGCTGGACGACGTCGGCCGGACCGGCGATGGTGTGGATGGCGCGACCGGGCCGGACAGTGACATCGCCGGTGGGCACACGGAGGTCCAACGCCCCAGCTTCATACGTGAGGGAGCCAACCCTTATGGCCCTCGCGGATCGCTCACGCTGAAGCAGATCGAGGAGATCCAGCTCTACCGGGCCAACCATGAGCCCGGATACTTCGAGCGCTACTACAGGAAGGACGGCACGCGCCGAAGCCTGGAGATCCACGACGAAAGCGGGTTCACTCCGCCTCATCTCACCCGGCTGTCGGACGACGCCCCGTTGATTCGTGCCAGGGACGTTCCTGCGCCGCCCAAACCGTATTTCCTAGATGACGAGTACATCAGCGTGGGGGCGGACACCGTCAAGAGCAAGGCGAGGCTCCGGGTCCTGGAAGAGGCCGCGCAGACACGCCACTTCGCCGTCGAGTGGGACAACAAGGTCGCGGACTGGAAGGCAGAGACCGGCAGGGCCCACGAAATCCAAGGCACCGTCGATTCGGCCGCGCAGTGGGGAGAAGCCAGGGGACGTACCAGGAATCCCACACCGCGATGGGCGAAGCAACGGAGAAATTCGGTGAGAAGGCAGCAGAACACCACTACATCGCCGAGCGCTACGCGGACTTCGAGAAGGAGACCCTCCTCGGGCCCAAGAACGGCAATGACCAGTTCGACCAGGTGTGGAAGCACGAGGACGGCCGAGTGGTCGTCATCGAGGCCAAGAGCAGTCCTGGCACCGAGCTCGGCAGGCGCACCCTTCCGGATGGTAGGTAAGTGTCCCAGGGAAGCCGGGAGTACTTTTCCGACATCCTCGCCGCCATGGAAAAGCGAGGTGAATTCGAGCTCGTAGATTCCCTGGAAAAGGCGCTCAAGGAGGGCAAACTGGAATACGTCGTCGTCAAGGGGGAGAGGAACACGGAAACGTATACTGGCTATCAGTATCGCCGGTTCGACATCAGCAAGGGGACCCTTCCGTGACTGTGACTGTTGCCCGGCATGGTGCGCCAGGACCCGACGCCGAGCGATTCGCGGAGCGGCTGGGCCGGCGAGTGGCCAGCCGAATCGACGATCTCGAAGAGTCAGCGGACATGATCGACTTCGCGTTCAGCACAGCTGTCATGGCGTTGCGCGCTCGCTGCATAGTCGATCCACGAGCGGCGGCGGCGGAGACGTGGGAGGCCGCGGTCAAGGCGATGCAGCTGGGCTCGGCGCTGTTCGCCGTGACGAGTGCGAGCGAGGGAACCGTCGAGTGTCGTATCGACCGGAAGATGCGGATCCTTCCGGCCATCGGCCCACGGTCGTTCGCCGACGCGGGGAACTGGCTGACGGCATTCTGGCTGGCGGTCGTCTGCCGTGAGCAGCAGCGGATGACCCAGCTGTGCGAGATTCCGCTGGAGCGGCTGCGTTCGCCGGAGGGGCAGTACGACGAGTACATCTACTCCTGGGTGGACACTCTGCAGACGTACTGGTTGCGGCGGCCAGGGCTAGTGGAGAAGCTCACCGCCGCGTTCCAGGCGTCGGATCCCGGGGTGGCGCGGGTCGCCCCGCGGGACCTGCTGCAGGGTCTGCTCTATCCGCCGATCAACCTCTTCTACCACTTCGTGCGCAAGGACGAGGAGGGCTTCAGTCCGGCCCTGGAGGAGGCACTGAAGCTGCACAAGGCGTACTGGACCCTGGACGAGGACCGGGAGGCGGACCTCGACGGCACCATCGCCCTCGGCCCCCTCGCCATAGCCTGCCTCGCCCACGACGGCGGAATCCCCATCCAGATCGAGTCCGAGTACCTGCCCAAGCACCTGCTCCAGCACGGCTGGCTCGGTGAGTTCCCCACCTGAGGCGTACATGACGGCGATCGTTTCGCGTCATCACTTCCGCACGGACAAGGCCGCCGAGGCCATGGTGCTGACCGTCGAGAGCGCCAAGGATGTGCTCGACGAGCTCAAAACGTCGGAGTTCGCCCCCTTCGATGCCTAGGACTCCAGCCGGATCCGTTCATGCTGAACGAGGCGCGGGCGCTGGTGGCCCGGTTCACCACAACCACCGACTTCCCCCTGACCGTCCCCCTGGACCGGGCCGGGAATGTCAGCATCGTCGGCGACCGGGAGGGCGTGCTGCGCGTCGCCCGCGCCCTGCTCATCCAGGCCGCCGTCACCCACGCGCCCGACGACTTGGCACTCGCGCTCGGCGTGCCCGGCGAGCGGCTTGAGGAGTGGGAGTGGGTCAAGTGGCTGCCCCACATCCTGGATACGCAGACGGACGACGGGCCGGTCGCGGCGCGCCGGATCGCGCCGAGTCTGCCGCAGCTGGCGCGGTTCATCGGACCGGATCTGCGGCAGCGCGCCTCGTACGCGGCCGAGGTGCGGCGCGGGCTGTCCGACAGAAACGCGCTCGTGCTCATCGACCGGCTCCTGGTCGTCAGCGACGAGTACGGGCAGAACGCCGATGAACTGGCCCGCCCCGACGTGGCAGTTGGCCTCACGGACATGGGCGTGACCGTGCTGCATCTGCTGGAGCAGCAGGTGCACGAACCCGACCAGGTGACGGTGCGGATCACGGTCGACGGCGACCAGGTCGTGGTCGAGGATCTGCGTAACCCCGATACCCCCACCGCCTCCGGCACGTCGGACAGTATCGGCACCGCCGGGGCCGAGGGCATCGCCCGGATGCTGGCCCCCCTGCGGCTGTCCGCCGAGTCAGTGGCCGAGGGCACGCCGGTGTCCGGCCCCATCGACTTCCCGGCCCTGCTCGGCATCGACGACCCGGCCGCCCTCGACCTTGACCGGCTCTGGGCGCCCCGCAGCGAACGGGATTTCCTGCGAGTACCCATCGGCCTCAACGACCGCCACGAACCGGTGCTGCTGGACCTGAAGGAGTCCTCAGAACTCGGCATGGGCCCGCACGGCCTGTGTGTGGGCGCGACCGGCTCCGGCAAAAGCGAACTCCTGCGCACCCTGGTCCTGGCCCTGATCGCCGCCCACCCGCCGGAGGATCTGGCGATGGTCCTGGTCGACTACAAGGGCGGCGCGACCTTTGCCCCCTTCGCCGGCCTGCCCCACGTCGCCGGAGTGATCACCAACCTGGAGAACCAGGCCGGGCTCGTCGAACGCGTCCACACCAGCCTCGCCGGCGAGGTCAAGCGCCGCCAGCAAGTGCTCAAGGACGCCGGCAATGTCGCCGACATCGGACACTACGCCGCGCTGCGCGCCCAGCGCCCCGAACTGGAGCCGCTCCCACACCTGTTCGTCGTCATCGACGAGTTCGGCGAACTCCTCACCGCCAAACCCGACTTCATCGACCTGTTCCTCTCCATCGGCCGCATCGGACGCTCCATCGGCGTACACCTGCTCCTGTCCAGCCAGCGCATCGAGGGCGGCAAGCTCAAGGGCCTGGACACCTACCTCGCCTACCGGCTCGGCCTGCGCACCTTCTCCGCCGACGAGTCGCGTACCGTCCTGGAGACCGCAGACGCCTTCCACCTGCCGCCACTGCCGGGCTTCGGCTATCTCAAGGTCGATACCTCGACGTATGAGCGTTTCAAGGCGGGTTACGTCTCCGGTGCCTATCGAGGACCTGCCCTGCCCGAATCTGCGGACGAGCGACCGCTCGTCCTGCCCTATCCTGCCTTCAACTCCCCTACACGGGCGGACGCTTCGGATGCTGCAGTTGACGCGCCCGCGATGCGGGAACGCGAGACCGGACAGACCGTGATGTCGACCCTGGTCGACCAACTTCGCGACGCCGCCGAGCCGGTACGCCGCATCTGGCTGCCCCCGCTGCCGCACGCGATCTCCCTGGACGCGGCCGCAGGCCCCCTTGACGTTTCCGAACGCGGCATGCAGCTGACCCGCCGGGCGGGCACCATGCGAGTACCCCTGGGGCTACTCGACGATCCAGGCCGCCAGTCGCAGGGCCAGTGGATCCTCGACCTCACCGTGGCCGGCGGCCACATAGCGGTCATCGGCGGCCCGCAGTCCGGCAAGACCACCCTGCTGCGCACCCTCGCGCTCTCCCTGTCCCTCACCCACCCAGCGACCGAAGTCGCTCTCTACGGACTGGACCTGTCGGGAGGCGGGCTCGCCGCCCTGGCGGGTCTGCCGCATGTGGGCGGCATCGCCGGCCGCGCCGACCGCGAACGCGCGGCCCGCACCGTCGCCGAGGTCCGCGCCATGCTGAGCGCCCGCGAAGAGGCCTTCCGCACGCACGGCATCGACTCCCTCGACCAGCTCCGCCACCTGCGCGCCCAGGGCGGACTTCCCGAGCTCGGCGCCACCGACATCGTCCTGTTCATCGACGGATTCGGCGCCCTGCGCGACGAGTTCGCCGACCTCGACGACGCGGTGGTAGATCTTCTCAAGCGCGGCAGCGGCTACGGCATCCACATCGTCGCGGGCATGCTCCGCTGGAACGACGTCCGCATCGCCACCCAGTCCATGTTCGGCACCCAGCTGGAGCTCCGGCTCAACGACCCGACCGATTCCTCCATCGACCGTAAACTCTCCGAGACCCTCAGCCCCGACACCCCCGGCCGTGTCCTCACCGGCGGCAAACTCTTCGCCCAGGCCGCCCTGCCCCGCATCGACACCGTTCCCACCGCCGACGGCCTCGGCCCGGCACTGGAAGACGCGACCCGCACCATCCGTGCCACCTGGAACGGCCACCTCGCCGCCCCCGTACGGGTATTGCCCACCCACTTGCCCGCACAGCGACTCCCGTCGGTGGCCGCCGAGCCGAAGAAGATCCCGATCGGCGTCGACCAGGACACCCTCGCACCCGTCCTGCTGGATCTGTTCGAGCAGGACCAGCACCTGCTGATCCTCGGCGACAACGAATGCGGCAAGACCAACCTGCTGGGGCTCATGGCCCGGCAATTCACCGCCCGCTACAGAGAAGACGAGCTGGTCTTCGCCGTCTTCGACCCGCGCCGGGGACTGCGCGCCGTCGTCCCCGAGCCGTATCGCGGCGGTTACGCCCACAACGCGAAACTCGCCGCGGCGCTGGCCACCGGCATCGCCGCCGAACTGGAAAAGCGGCTGCCGGACGACAGCGTGGACTTCGACGCGCTGGCAGACCACTCAGGCTTCACCGGCCCCCGCATCGTGATCCTCGTCGACGACTACGACATCCTCACCACCGCCGGCCAGCAGCCGCTGGCCCCGTTCCTGCCCTACATCTCCTCCGCCCAGGACATCGGCCTGCACTTCGTCGTCGCCCGCCGCACCGCCGGCTCCTCCCGCGCCCTGTACGAACCCTTCCTCACCGCCCTGCGCGAGACCGGCACCGCGGCCCTGGTCATGGCCGGGGACCGCACCGAGGGCCAGCTCTTCCCCGGCCTGTACGCATCCGCCCAGCCGCCGGGCCGCGGTGTGCTGGTCCGCCGCGGCCGCCCCCACCAGCTCATCCAGACCGCTCTCGCAGACCAGGAACCCACTCCGTGACCAAGGACGTCATCGCCCTCACGCCCACGATGCCGGACATCCGTACGTTGCTTGCGGGTCTCTACGCGGGCGGCCCCGACGTGCGGGTGGACTCCGCGGGCGACGGCGCGGTCGTCCAGCTCCGCGCACCCGGCGGACATCCCCTCATCTCAGTCGAAGCCCCCATCTTCGTCCAGGTCCCGGGCGAGGCCTCACGCCTCCTCGGCACGGCCATCGATGACGCCCAAGGTCCGTTCTGGTGGACCGAGACGCGGTCCACCACCGCCGTCCCCGACGCCGAATCCCTCGCCCGCTCCTTCGCCGGCCGACTCGTCTCCGTCCTGGGCGGCACCACCTGGCCCCCCGGCCCCGTGACCACTGATGTCGTCCCCCTCATCTCCGACAGCGCACAAGCCCCGGCAACGGACACCTCGCCTCCTGGCATTGACGTCCTCACCGATCAGGCAGCCGTGGTCATCCAGGACCGGCCCGTCGTCGCCATGAGCAGCTGGCTCTCCGACGCCCTGCGCACCGCGGCCACCACCAACCGCGCGCTGCAGATCGTCACCCCGCACACGACTCGCCTCACCGTCCCCACCCGCACCGCACTCCAGGGCCACCCCAACCGCTGGATCGTCCAGGACCCCGAGCATGGCTACTACGACGGCCTCTCCGGCGCCGCACTCCGCTGGCACAACGGCTCTTTCACCCCCATCCGTACGCATCCCGGCCCGGTCCCCGCCTTCACCGAGCAGCCCGCGTCCGGTGACCGCCAGCTGATCGTCTCCCTCCGCACCCAGCACGCCCCGGACGCGGGCCTGCTGCTGGGCGGCGCCCTGGAAACCACCTGGCAACACCTCACCGGCGCGCCTCCAACGGGCTGGAGCACCGCCGAACCCGTCAACCTTCCCTGGTCCACGCGCCAGTTGACCGACCTGACCCGCACCCGTGCCCCTCGCCCGACCTGGCTAATCGCTGTCGGCCACCCCGACCGCCCCGCCATCGCCACCCAGCGCATCACCCGCACCACCGCCGGAGTCGAAGAAGACATCACCCTCGCCCTGGGCTACGGCCCGGGCGAGACACCGCCCCTCGACACCATCCAGCCCCTCGCCGAGACCCTTGCGACCGAACACAACCTGGCCTCGATGCTCACCTCCCTCCGCTCCGCCCGCCGTGACCTCACCGTCCCCCCCGCATTTCGAGACGCCACCGGTCCCGCTCACCTTCACTCTCGGCACCAACCCCGTCAGCGACATCGGACTGGCCCACGCCAGTCGCCCGCCCCTGGGCCTGCACCCCGTACTGCTCGGTTCCGGCGCAGCGCCCGCCCTCCACTACCCCCTCGGCGACAGCGCGGCCACCTGGGGTGCCCTCCAACAGCTCACCACCCACCTCAAGGCCGCGCGGGAGAAGTGACAGGATTCTGGAGTCCCTCAACTGCCGCGCCCCGGCCACAAACACCGCCGAGGAGTTCAAAGACTGAGCTTCATTCGACGAAGCAACGGCCACGCACACCCACCGGGGCCAACCGGCAGCGGCTGGGACCGCCCCTCAGCCCGCCCCCCGGCCCGAGTGATCAGTCAGCGCCGTAGACCCGACCAGCCACATCTTGCGGTCGAGATCAGCCGACGCGCGTCTTGGGAAGATGCGTCGCCATCTGCACGACCAGCGAATCTCCGCAGGTCACAGCGGATGCGGCGCGACCAGCCCTTGACGGCGGCTCCCGCCAGGGACTCGAACCTGCGGCCAAGCGCTGACGGCCTACCGATTGAGCCGAACGACCGTCTGGATCACGAGCTGCCCACCCGATGGAATGCCGACGCGAGGCCGACGCGAGGCGGTCAGAACCCGCAATCAGAACCCGCGGTCGATCCACTCCTGCAGATGCGGGGCCTCGGCGGCGATGGTGGTCGTGTCCCCGTGGCCGGTGTGCACAACGGTGTCGTCCGGCAGTGCCAGCAGCCGGTCCCGGATCGACTCGATGATGGTGCCGAAGTGGCTGTACGACCGTCCCGTCGCCCCCGGCCCGCCCGCGAAGAGCGTGTCACCGCTGAAAAGGGCGTTCAGAGCGGGCGCGTACAGGCAGACCGCTCCGGGGGCGTGGCCGGGGGTGTGCAGCACCGTCAGATCGACACCCGCAACCGTGATGATCTGGCCGTGGGCCAGTTCACCGTCGGGCAGCCGCTCGGGATGGGTCTGCTTCCACAGCGGCTGGTCGTCCGGGTGCAGCAGGATCGGAGCGCCGGTCCGGTCGGCGAGCACCGGGGCGGCGTCGATGTGGTCGTTGTGGGCGTGCGTGCAGACGATCGCGCGAAGCGCCCGGCCCCCGAGCGCGGCCACGATGGCGTCGGCGTCGTGCGCGGCGTCGATGACGATCGCCTCGCTGTCGTCGCCGACCAGCCACACGTTGTTGTCCACGTCCCAGGTACCGCCGTCCAGGGAGAACGTTCCGGACGTGACCAGTCGTTCGATGCGCGCGGACATCACAGGACCACCACCGAGCGCAGCACGTCGCCGTGATGCATCCGCTCGAAGGCCTTCTCGACATCGTCCAGCGCGATGGTCTCGGTCACAAACGCCTCCAGATCCAGGCGCCCCTGCAGATGGAGGTCGATCAGCATCGGGAAGTCGCGGCTCGGGAGGCAGTCCCCGTACCAGGACGACTTGAGCGCTCCGCCGCGTCCGAAGACGTCCAGCAGCGGCAGCTCCAGTTTCATCTGCGGGGTCGGCACCCCTACCAGGACGACGGTCCCGGCCAGGTCGCGGGCGTAGAAGGCCTGTTCGTACGTCTCCGGACGGCCGACGGCCTCGATGACGACGTCCGCGCCGAAGCCGCCGGTCAGTTCGCGGACCGCCTCCACCGGATCGGTCTCCTTGGAGTTGACAGTGTGTGTGGCGCCGATCTTCTTCGCGGTGGCCAGCTTCCGCTCGTCGACGTCCACCGCGATGATCTTGGCTGCGCCTGCGAGCCGGGACCCGGCGATCGCCGCGTCGCCCACGCCGCCGCAGCCGATGACGGCGACGGAATCGCCGCGCCCGACGGCGCCGGTGTTGATCGCGGCGCCGATGCCCGCCATCACCCCGCAGCCCAGGAGCCCGGCGACCGCGGCCGACGCCCTCTCGTCGACCTTCGTGCACTGCCCGGCCGCCACCAGCGTCTTCTCGGCGAAGGCGCCAATGCCCAGGGCCGGGGACAGCTCGGTACCGTCGGCGAGGGTCATCTTCTGCTTGGCGTTGTGGGTGTTGAAGCAGTACCAGGGCCGCCCCCGCAGACAGGCCCGGCACTGTCCGCAGACCGCACGCCAGTTCAGGATGACGAAGTCGCCGGGTTCGACCTCGGTGACGCCCTCGCCGACCGCCTCGACCCGGCCCGCCGCCTCATGGCCGAGCAGGAAGGGGAAGTCGTCGTTGATGCCGCCCTCGCGATAGTGCAGATCGGTGTGGCAGACGCCGCAGGCCTCGACTTTCACCAGCACCTCACCCGGGCCGGGGTCAGGCACGATGATCGTTTCCAGGCTGACGGGGGCGCCCTTCCCCCGCGCGACAACAGCACGGACCTGGTGAGTCATGGCCACTCCTCAGCTGATACGAATCCATGGGGCACGCGTTGCTTATTACGGCACGCACCTCATGTGCCGCAACAACAGCATCATGGAGGGCCGACCTACGGTCAAGGATCCTGCGTATCAGGCATGCTGGATGACGGTGTCGATTCGCGCGTCGGGCGCGGAGTTCAGTCGATGCGGATCACGACCTTGCCGAAGGCGGTGCCCTCGGCGTAGTAGAGGTAGGCGTCCCGCACTCGTCGAAGGCGAAGACGCGGTCGATGACAGGCCGGGTCCCGTGCGCGGAGATCGCCTGGTCATGGCCTCGAAGTGGGCGCGGCTGCCGACAAAGACTCTTCTGATCGTGGCCAGGCTCTCCGCGTACGCCTCGTGCGAGACCAGGCAATAGCCGGCCCTGCGCCGCGAGGCAGTCAGCGCATCGCTGTCCGACGAATCGCTCCCACGTCTACGCCACCGACACCGACACCGTCGGTGAAGGACCGACCGGCGTGGCCATCACCCCGGCGGAGGACGAGCCGATGGCGAGGTTCCCGGCAAGCAGAACAAGCACACCTGCTACACCGCCACGTTCTCCGGCAACGACATCTACGTGGTCTCCACCGCCACCCTCTGCCGCTGCTCCGAGGGTGAGCCTCCTGCCCGGCCGAGCCGTGGCCCGACCGATGTCACCCCGACAGGGAACGCCGCCCCGTGCTCGCCAGCTCGTTGAGAGGGCCATCGGTCAGCGTGGGCACATGGAGCACCGCTGGTGCGTCCGTCATGGTCTCCATCGTCGCGTCGACGTCGAGGGTGGCGAACTCGCTGCTGGTGTGGAGCTCCCACACGCGCTCCAGCTGCGAGCGGACGGAGTCGGTCGTCATGGAAGGGCCTCCTCGGGCTTCCATCCCCAAGCGGTGATCAGTCCGGGTGAGAGTGCGGCGCATTCGGACGAGTCGAGCGAACGGATGGCCGCGTCGATCGTCGCTTCGTCGACCAGCCCGGTGTCCACGATGCTTGTCCTGGCCCGGTCCCAAGTCTGCGCCCAGAAGCGGCTGATGGGGCTGCCGGGCAGCAAGGGAGGTACATGGATCTCGGCCGCGACGGAGGTGAGACCCGCGTCGCGCAGCAGTCGTGGGTACTGCGGCACCCAGGTGACGTCGGTGCCGATGGTGTTTCGCAGGCCTTCCCACATCGCTCGCATGACCTCGGTGTACGGAGTACTGGGTTCGCCTGCCGTCGTCAGGTCGACGGCGTCGCCGAGAACCAGCACACCACCCGGGGCCACCAGCTCGCAGAGCTTGGTGATCATGCGCCGGTAGGAGGGCAGATGCATGAGGACGAACCGCGCGTGGACCAGGCGGAACCGGCCCGGGTCGAAGTCCGGCGCGCTGATGTCGGCCTCCAGTACCCGGAGCCCGTCAGTGGGGGACGCGGTGAGGAAACGTACGTCGCGGTCGACCGCGAGCACGGATGCGACCCCGGCCCGGCGCAGCAGCTGCCTTGCGACGGTGCCGGTGCCCGCCCCCACGTCGAGGCAGTGCCAGCCCGGGCCGGCTCCCAGCTCTCTCAGCCGGGCCAGGGTGGTGGCGTCATAGGTCAGCCCGCCGAGGTCGATGCGCTCGGCCTCGCCGCTCTGCTCGGGCCTGAATACCGTTTCTCCGTACCGCCTCGGGGACGGAGCATCGTCATGGCGGGGCACAGACACGTATGCGTCACCGCCTTACCTCGAGGCGTCGCGCGAGCAGGGTGCTGCGGGGCAGGGGCAACAGGGGGCAGCCACCGTCTCGTACTCCTTCATTATGACCGTCAAGACCGGTCGCTTCCTGTCGCGCCCGGCGCGGTGCCAATCGGCCGGAGAACGGCGGGGCCGACAGAGTGGCCCAGGCCGTTGAAGGCGGGTCCGGCTCCAGCCGGATGACGTGCTCGCAGGACTCGCGTGCGGCCACGTCGTATGAATGTGGATATTCTGCTGCTCGAACTCTTGCAAATTCACATTCATTTCGGCAGGATCTGCCGAGTCCACGCCGGTCAGCCGCATATCTGGCTGCCCGTGGACCCATGGGTCGCTGAAACGACACACTCTGACCTCTTCGTCAGCCCCTGGCGGGCCTGCTGTCCCATGGGGGAGCACCGCCGGATGCGCCGTTGTGGTTTCACTTGAAAGGCACGTCCGTTGAGCATGAGATCCGGCATCGGTGGCGGTCTGCGGGCGGATGCCCTCAGCACGTACGACATGGTGGTCATGGCCGTCGCGGGCTGTGGTCCGGCATACACGGTCGCCGGAACGATTCCCGCGCTGATCGCCGCCGTCGGTGTGGCAAGCCCCGCGGCTCTGCTCTATTGCGCCATACCGGTGATCGGCATCGCCCTGGCCTACCGGCAACTCGGCCGCGTGGACCCCAACGCGGGGGCCGCATACAGCTGGGTCGCCCGGTCGTTGCACCCCTTCCTCGGGTTCCTGTGCGGCTGGTCGCTCGTGGTCGCCTGCACCGTCTTCATGGCGTCCAGCACCGTGCCCGCCGGCAATGCGACGCTCTCACTCGTCGCGCCGAGCCTGGTCGGTGACCCAGTGCTGGCCGCGGTCGTCGGCTCCGGCTGGTTCCTCCTGATGGCAGGGGTGGTGGCGTACGGAGCCCGGATCGGAGCCCGCGCGCTGGCCGTCATCACCGCCGTACAGCTGTTCCTGTTGATCGGCTTCGCGGTGGCTGCGCTGCTGTCCGACGGGAGCGGGGCGGAGTTCTCCCCCTCCTGGTTCGGCTTCAGTCACTTCGAGGGACAGGAATCCTTCGTGACGGGCGCGCTCATCGCCACCTTCGCGTACTGGGGGTGGGACGTGACCAGCAATCTGGGTGAGGAGACCCGGCGCGGCTCGCGTGGTTCGGGGTTCGGCGGGGTCATCGGTGTGGTCCTGGCGTTCCTGCTGTTCGCGCTGATAGCCGTCGCGGTCAACGTCCTCATGACGCCGACCGCCGTGTCGAGCGCCCCGGAAGGCATTCTGATCGCGCTCGGTCAGCAGGTCTGGCCAGGTGTAGGCGGCACGTTGCTGGTGCTCGCGCTGCTGCTGTCGACGGTCGCCATGCTGGAGACCGCCCTCATCCAGGCCAGCCGCACCCTGTTCGCCATGGGCCGGGACAGGACGCTTCTCCCCGTCCTGGGCCGTATCCACGCCAAGCGGCACACGCCGTGGGTGGCCACCGCCACCATCGCGGTGGCCGCAAGCACGCTCGCCATCGTCGAGGCCGCCCGACTGAAGCCCGGCGAGTCGCTGCTCTCGGACGCGGTCAGTGGCGTGGGTCTGCAGGTCACTTTCTACTACAGCCTCGCCGGACTGAGTGCCGTCGTCGTCCACCGCAAACTTCTGCGCACCTCCGCGTCCAACTTCCTTCTCATGGGACTCTGGCCGCTGGCCGGCGCGTTGTTCATGCTGTGGATCATGATCGAGTCCGTTGCCTCCCTGAGCACGTCGGCGCTGATCATCGGGTTCGGCACGCTCGCCCTGGGACTCGCGCCGATGCTCACCGCGTGGCTCCGGCAGCGGCCGTACTTCGAGCCCGGGCGCCTCGACGCCGACCGGGCGCGCGCCATGGACGATTCCTTCGGCGGCGCGGACTCCGACGAGACGCACGCCGTCAACCTGACCAGGAACCAGGACGAGCTCCTCACCGACTTCTGACTCCAGTTCCGCCTTCTCATTCAAAGGACGCCTGCCATGGCCCCGGCCTGGAACCGAAGACGCTCCGCGGCACCTCACTACGACCAGACCTTCGGCGACAAAGCGCTGTCCGCAGCATGCGAGGACATGGTCATGGGCCGCTGGGAAGGCGCACACGATCTGCTGGCCACCGGCCCCCACAAGGACTGGGACCGCCGCAGTCACCGCATCCGGCTGCTGGCCCACACCGCCGCCGACAAGCGGATCGTGGAAGCCTGGCAGACCGCCCAGCCGAACAGCGCGGACGCCGTCGTACTGCGGGCGGACACCGAGGTGATGCGGCTTTTCGCGGCCGCCCGTACGGGAACCCTGCCCGGACCCGACAGCCTGGACCGCACGGCCCACATCTGTCTCAACGCCTCCGAGGCCTTCCCTGAGGACCCCCATCCCTGGGTATCGCTGATCACGCTGGGCCGGCTGTACGGCAGCGGGAACCATTCAATGAACCGGTGGTGGCCGGAACTCCTGGCCCGCGACCGGTACCACCGCGAGGCGCACCATCAGGCTCTGCGCTACATGTCGGCGCGCTGGCACGGCTCGCACGGCCAGGCCTACGCCTTCGCCCGTGACTGCGCGGTCTACGCACCGGCCGGCTCCCCGTTGCTGGTCATGCCGCAGATCGCTCGCGCGGAGGAGTTCCGGCACCGCACCGAGACCGAAGGGGCCAGGCCGCACACCATGGTCGGCTACTGGGCCGGGGAGCGCTGGGATCTCCTGGAGACCATGGAACGCTGGATAGCGGTCCGATCCCCCATCGAGGGGGCGCAGGACGTCGCCGATCTCAACCATCTCGCTCACGGTCTCGCGCATGCCGGACTTCTCGTCGAGGCCGCGACGGTCTTCGATCTGCTCAAGGGACGGGCCACCCGGGCGCCCTGGTCGTACACGGGCGACGCGGAAGCGGAGTACATGCGCTGGCGCGAGCGGGCGTCCCGTGCGGCGTCGGAGCAGACGGATCCCCGGAAAGGCTGACCTCTGATGCGTACCGGCTCCTTCAACGAGGGCAGCCTGCTGGAGCAGGCGGTGCAGGCTGCCGTGAGCGGTGCTGGTTTCGCTCCGTTCACCGAGGGGCCGGCCGGTGCTGTCGACCGTCGCAGAGGGGCGGCGCACAGTGCGGGAGCGGTCTTCCGGTCGATGCTCGGGAAGGACTTCAGCCTGGGGCAGCCCGGTGCCCGTGAACGGGTGGGGACCGAGTCGTCTCCGTACGGCTTCAGCCTGGGCGTGCGCTATCTCCGTTCCGAACCCAGTGAGTTGGTGGAGGCGGCGGTGCGGGCGACGGCGGGCTGGCGTGCGGCGGGACCGCGGCGCCGGGCCGGGCTCGCGGTGGAAATGCTCTGCCGACTCCATGACCGTAGCCATGAGATCGCGCACGCGCTGCATCACACCACTGGGCAGGCGTACACCACCGCCCACCGGTCGGGCGGTCCGCACGCGCAGGACCGGGGACTCGAGGCGGTGGCCCATGCGCTGACCGAGTCAGTGCGCAGACCCGCCGCCCTGTCCTGGGAGCATCCCGGCAAGTTGGGCGGCCCCGTGCAGATGGACGGCACGTGCACTGTCGTCCCGCGCGGCGTCTCGTTGCTCATCGGCTGCCCGGACTTCCCCACCTGGAACGGCTATCCGGGCCTCTTCGCAAGCCTGGTGACCGGGAATCCGGTGATCGTCAAGCCCCACCCCCGGGCGGTCCTGCCGCTCGCGCTGACCGTACAGGTCGCCAGGGACGTACTGGCGAAGGCGGGGCACGATCCCAACGTGGTGACACTGATGGCGGAAAAGCCCGGTGAGAAACTGGCGTCCCGGCTCGCGACCGACCCCGCGGTCCGACTCATCGACTTCACCGGCTCGGCCCGGTTCGGCGACTGGCTGCGGCGCAACGCCCGTCAAGCCGGCGTATACGCCACACCGGTCGGGGCCAACACGGTGCTGGTCGACTCCACCGACGACTACCGCCGAATGCTGCGCGAGCTCGCACTGTCCCTGTCGCTGTGCAGCGGCCAGAGCTGCACCGCGCCGCAGAACATCCTGGTGCCTTCCGGCGGGATCACCACCAACGAAGGCCACAAGCCCATAGGGCGGTTCAGCGTCGATCTGAGCCGCGCCGTGAAGCGGCTCCTGGCGGATCCGAGGCGTGCGGCAGGGATTCTCGGGGCAATTGGCAGCGACCGCATCCGCAGCTCCCTCGCGCATGCGGCCGAATGCGGGGTGGTGGTGCACGCATCCCTGCCGGTCGCACACCCCGACCATCCGGCGGCGGACATCCGTACCCCGCTGATCGTCCGGCTGGAGGCACACGACGAGCAGGTGTACTCCCGCGAATGGGCCGGGCCCGTCTCCTTCGTGATCGCCACCAAATCGACCTCGCAGAGCCTGGACATCTTCCGCCGCACCGCGCGCGGACACGGCGGCCAGTACGCCTCGGTCCACTCGACGGACCCGCTGGTCCTGGGGGCCGCCGAGGCAGCATCGCTCGACGCCGGAGTACATCTGTCGGAGAACCTCGCCGGTAATGTCTTCATGGACCAGTCGGCGGTGTACGGCGACTTCTGCGAGGCGGGCGCGCCCGCGGGTGCTCACACCTCCCTCGCGGACCCCTCCTTCGTCACCGGCCGGTTCCGTGTCGTGCAGGCCCGCCGCCCTGCGGCCCCGGTACTGGGCGTGAGCTCTGTCGGGGCGTAAGAGCCCCTCGCGCGGCTAATTCCCCAATGGCATATCCGTCCGAGGCGCGGTCGCATGAAACGCCATTGAGGCGCGATCATTGCCTGGGGCCGAGACACCGGTCGCGGAGGAGGAGTGGACTGATGCTGAACGAACGCGCGGGACAGCCGGCGCGGCCTGAGGATCTCGTCGATGTCGCCCGGCTGGTGACCGCCTATTACGCATTGCACCCCGATCTCGCCGACCCCTCCCAGCGCGTCGCCTTCGGCACGTCGGGGCACCGCGGGTCTTCCCTCGCCACTGCTTTCAACGAGGATCACATCGCCGCGACGAGCCAGGCGATCGTCGAGTACCGGGCCCGTCAGGGCACCGACGGGCCTCTGTTCCTCGGCGCGGACAGCCATGCGCTGTCGGAACCGGCCCGCGTGACCGCCATTGAGGTCTTCGCGGCCAACGGAGTGACCGTACTGATCGATACCGAAGACGGATACACCCCCACTCCGGCCGTGTCGCACGCGATCCTTACCCACAACCGCGGGCGTGCCTCCGGGCTGGCCGACGGTGTGGTGGTCACCCCCTCGCACAACCCGCCGGCGGACGGCGGGTTCAAGTACAACCCGCCGAGCGGAGGGCCGGCCGGCTCCGAGGCAACCGGTTGGATCCAGGAGCGCGCCAACCAGATCATTGAGGGAGATCTGAAGGATGTGCGCAGGCTGCCCTATGCCCGCGCGCTGGCCGCGTCGACCACCGGGCGGTACGACTTTCTCGGCTCCTACGTGCGGGACCTGCCGTCGGTACTCGATCTGGACGCCGTGCGCGCCGCGGGCGTGCGGATCGGTGCCGACCCCCTGGGAGGCGCGTCGGTCGCGTACTGGGGCCGAATCGCCGAGGAGCACCGTCTCGACCTGACGGTGCTCAACCCGCACACCGATCCGACGTGGCGGTTCATGACCCTCGACTGGGACGGCAAGATTCGGATGGACTGCTCCTCCCCGTACGCGATGGCGTCACTGATCGAGGGCCGCGACCGCTTCCAGATCACCACCGGCAACGACGCGGACGCCGATCGGCACGGCATCGTCACGCCGGACGGCGGACTCATGAATCCCAATCACTATCTCGCCACCGCGATCGACTATCTCTTCAGCCACCGCGAGCAGTGGCCGGCCGGTGCCGGCGTCGGCAAGACGCTGGTGTCGTCCGGCATGATCGACCGGGTGGCCGCCGACCTCGGTCGCGAGCTGGTCGAAGTACCCGTGGGTTTCAAGTGGTTTGTGGACGGGCTGGCCGAGGGCACCCTGGGCTTCGGCGGTGAGGAATCCGCCGGTGCCTCCTTCCTGCGCCGCGACGGCTCGGTGTGGACCACCGACAAGGACGGCATCCTCCTGGCGCTGCTCGCGTCCGAGATTCTGGCGGTGACGGGGCAGACACCGAGCGAGCACTACGCGTCGCTCACGGCCCGGTTCGGCGAGCCTGCCTACGCCCGCGTCGATGCTCCCGCAACCCGGGAGGAGAAGGCTGTGCTGAGCCGCCTCTCCGCCGACCAGGTGACGGCCGACTCCCTCGCCGGGGAGCCGATCACCTCGGTGCTCACGCACGCTCCGGGAAATGGGGCTCCCATCGGAGGTGTCAAAGTCACGACGGACAACGCCTGGTTCGCCGCACGCCCTTCGGGCACGGAGGACGTCTACAAGGTGTACGCCGAGTCCTTCCTCGGACCCGAACACCTGACCCGTGTGCAGGAGGAGGCACGTTCCCTTGTCTCTGCGGCCTTGGACGGTTGACCTCCTGGGTCGTACGGCGGTTGTGCCACGCGCCGGACGACCCAGGGGCTCATTCCGTCAGCTGCGCAGCGGGCCGTCGCAGGTGTAGTCGGCACTGCCGGCGCGGCCGTCCGTCCAGAGGTCGACCTTGCCGAAGTGGCAGTTCATATCGGCCAGGTTGGTGGAAGCGGGGCGAGTCCGATCCAGGATGAAGTAGTCGACCGTCTCGGACATGTCCTTGAAGATGCGGTCGGGGCTCGAGGCGTCGGTGAGGGTCGCGGTGATCCGGCCGGTGCAGACGAAGCGGCGCGTCGTCGGATCCGGTGCGGTCGCGCAGGTGGGACTGAGCTGGGTGGCGGTCGCGAAGGAGGCGCGGACGGCTTCCGCCGAGGAGTCCCTCAGCCGGTCGTTCGGATTGAACGTGGTGTTCGGCACGAAGAGTTTGTCCACCTGGGCGATCTGTACATCCAGGAAGCTGTCGTACGCGCGCTGCAGCGCCGCGTCCCCGCCCAGGCGGTTCCGCCAGGCGTCGAAGCCGGCAGGGTCGTCGGCGCGCAGGTACCCGTACATCTCGCGGATCAGCGACGGCCGCTCGGTCCACAGGAACTCGAAGAAGGTGCCCGCGTAGTCGTAGAAGCGGAAGCCGTCCCCGTCGTAGGTGGCGTGCAGCAACTGCTGCACGGTCATGCGCGGTCCGCCGCCCGCTGTGTCCTCGATGACGCCCTGCACCAGTGACTTGCGCACGGCGATGCCGTCGTCGCGGGTGCCGCCGTCGAAGAACTCGGCCGTGCCTTCGTCCATCGCGGTCGTGCGGTCGTCCTGGTACCACGGCCCCTCACCGAAGTAACCGGGCACCGCCCAGCGGCCGTTGAGGTAGTGCGTGTACTCGTGACGGAAGAGCTCCTCCAGGGTGAGCGAGGAGTCCTGCGGAACGCGCCGCTGGTAGGTGTAGAAGGTCGCGCCGCGCTCGATGTAGATGCCGCCGTTGTTGGTACCCATCCCGGTGAGCAGCGGGTGGTACGTCTCGTAGTCGGCGCGCGAGGCGTAGAGCACGATGTTCAGCGAGGTGTTGGTGTCACCGGCGAGCGGCGCGTCGGTGCCGAGGACGCGGTGGAACTGCGCCTTGACCTGCTTGCTCGCGTAGTAGAGCTGATCGACGGTGGCCCGGGCCAGCCCGGTACGGACCTTTATGGCGCCGTTGTCGTAGCTGTAGGTGTACGGGAAGATGCGGCGCTCGATGTCGTCCTTGCACACCCCGTACGGCTTGCATGCCTCGTAGAAGTTGAGCCAGCCCGCCACCTTGGCCCAGGGCTGGCTGCCCTCGCCGAAGTTGCGCGTGGTGACCGGCAGCAGTGCGCCCAGGCCCGAGACGGTCTCGGTCTTCAGTGCCTCGATCTGGCCGAAGCGGCCGTACTCGCCGAGCGCGTCCCGCACCACCCACTCGTTCGCTGTGCCCTTGAGATGGGTGTATCCGGCGAACTTCTTGAAGGCGTTGCGGTAGGTCGTGTTCCGGGTGACCAGCGTACGGAAGGAGGTGTCGTTGTTGCCCGGGTAGATGCCCAGGTAGTTGACGGAGAGCCCGGCGAGCGCGGCGCCGCCCCACGCCGGGTCCTTGTAGGTGGTGGTGTGGTACTGGTCCAGAGTGGCCAGCACCTTCTGGATCAGGCCGATCTGGGAGTGGCGCAGCCCCGGGCCGCTGCCCGCGTAGAGACCTTCGCGCAGGGTCTCGGCATTGGTGCGTGTCACGGTGAAGGAGCGGGCCGCTGTCCCGAAGGCGTTGATGGCGCGGCGCATGGCCTCGGTGGTCGGGGCGTCGGTGACGTCGATCTCGGCGCGTGAGAAGTCGTGGTAGACCACGGCGTGGAGGTAGGTGAACATCTCCAGGAGATGACTGCCGTTCTTCCCGTCATGAGCCGGGGAGAGCGTGGATATCCGTCGGGAGACGGCCTGGACGTGGGCATCGGACATGACAGGAGCGAGGCGGGCGTCCCAGGTCCAGATGAGGTTGCGCAGACAGCCGTCGGCGGTGACGGCCGGATCGGCGAGGAAGTCCGCGAACTGCTCCGGGCTCAGACGGGTGATGCCGTCCAGTGTGCAGGGAACTGCGAGAGCGCCGGCCGCCGTCTTTGCCGTACCTGCCGTACGGGCGCCGGGGACACGGCCCTCCGGCAGCCCGCCGGGCGCGGGCGCGGTACGGGTCGTGAAGGTGGGTGCCGTGGCGAGGCGTGCCACCTCGTCCTGCTGGTTGTGGCGTTCGACAGCCCCGGCGGGAGCGGCTGCCCGCTTCGGCTGGACGGGCGCCGCCGAGGCCTGGCCGAGCGGTGCGAGGGGGGCCAGCAGCGCTGCGGCCGTTATCACCGCGGCCAGCAGGGGTCTGGGGGCGTATCTGTTTCGAGACACCGATGTCTCCTGAGGGGGGCTTGGGGATGAAGTGCCGTGTCACAGGCAGCAGTTGAAGCGAGAGAGCAGCTGCCGCCATGTGACGTGTAACGTAGTAATGTGAAATTGCACTGACAACCCCTGTGCACACTCCACTTCGCCGGAACCTTGTCCCAGGGAGACGAATCCGATGACCGAACAGGCGCTCCGCACCGGAAGTCACGACTTGACGCCTTCCGCCGAGTTCCAGGCCGCCATGGCCCGCGACTGGGCCACCAGCCCGCTGCCCGGCGAGCTCCTTCTGCCCGCCGCCCGGTTCACCCCCTCCCGCCGCGCCCGGCTGTCCGCCCGCTTCCCCGGCGAACGACTGATGATCCCCGCGGGTGAGCTCAGGGTCCGTTCCAACGACTGCGACTACCGGTTCCGCCCGCACAGCGCGTATGTCTGGCTGACCGGACTGACCGGCGAGGACCAGGCGGGGCATGTGCTGGTGCTGGAGCCGTCGGGGCCGAACGGGCACGACGCCGTGCTCTACGTACGGCCCCGCTCCCCGCGCGACGACAGCGAGGAGTTCTACCGGGACCGCCGCTACGGCGAGTTCTGGGTCGGCCGGCGCCCCGACCTCGGCGAGGTGGAGCGGATGACCGGCATACCCTGCGCGCACCTGGACGCGTGCGGAAAGCTTCCTCCCGGCCGGGACGCGTCACACGACGCCGAACTCGCCTCCGTGCTGAGCGAATTGCGGCTGATCAAGGATGCCTGGGAAGTGGACCAGCTTCAGCTGGCAGTCGACCACACCGCGTCCGGTTTCGAGGACGTTGTCAGGGCACTGCCGCGTGCACTCTCGCATCCGCGCGGTGAGCGCTGGATCGAGGGGGTCTTCGGACTGCGCGCCCGCTCCGAGGGAAACGGCACGGGTTACGACACCATCGCGGCATCCGGCGCGCACGCCTGCGTACTTCACTGGATACGCAACGACGGCGCGCTGGACCCGCAGAAGCTACTGCTGCTCGATGCGGGCGTGGAGACCGACTCCCTCCACACCGCCGACATCACCCGCACCCTCCCGCTGTCCGGGCGCTTCTCGTTCCTCCAGCTGCAGGTGTACGAGCTGGTGCTGGCAGCCCAGGAAGCGGGAATGGCCGCACTCAGGCCCGGAGCGAGCTTCCGGGACTTCCACCGGGCGGGCATGCGGGTGATCGCCGAGGGACTGGCCGAGTGGGGAATTCTGAAGAGCCCGGAGGGCGATCTGCACCGGCGCTACACCCTCTGCAGCAGCGGCCACATGCTCGGACTCGACGTCCACGACTGCGCGCAGGCGCGCGTCGACACATATCTGGACGGCGTGCTGGAGGAGGGCAATGTGCTCACCGTGGAGCCGGGCCTGTACTTCCAGCCGGACGACGAGACGCTGCCGGCTGAGCTGCGCGGCATTGGAGTACGGATCGAGGACGACCTGGTGATCACCGAGGACGGTGCACGGCTGATGTCCGGCGCGCTGCCGCGGACACCCGAGGGGATCGAGTCCTGGATGGGCGCGCTTCTGGAGGGCTGACCTCCGTCCCATGGCGGGCGTCCGGCCGATCTTCGCAGCACCTTGGCAGCCCAAATACCATGTGACATATTACTCCTGTGTCCACAGAAAAATCCCCGGACGTCGTCATCGGGGCCGGCGCGGCCTGCGCCTTCCGCACAGCGCCGGCGGTCCGGGCGATCGCCGCACGGCTGTGCGGCACACCGGCCGTCACCGAGACGCTGCGCCGCCGCCGGGCCCGGATGCGCGCCTTCGCCGACGCGATGGGCGCCGCCCACGCTCCTGGTCCGGGGTGGGCCGGCCGGCTCACCCCGGACACCGACGTCTGCCGCTGCGAGCAGGTCACCGCGGGCCGTATCCGTGCGGCTGTGGACGACCTCGGGGCCCGCGACAGGCGCATCGTCAAGCTCATGACGCGCGCGCATGGGCTGGCGCCCGGGCCGTATATGCGGCCAAGCCGTGGCCTGCCCCGCAGGCGGAATCGAGTCCCCCGAACGACGGCCGCTCGCCACTCCGGTACCGCCCGATGTACCGACCGGGCTCGACCCCGCCGACTGAACCAACTCTGCGTACCCTTGCACACCCCGTAGGAGTGTTAATAAAATGTCACACCTCATCGAAGGGGATCCTTCATGACCTCCCACTCCTGGAGCAGCGCCCACCCGTGGCGCGGCATCATGGTCGCCACCGCCCTCCCGCTCCGCGACGACCTCTCCGTCGACTTCGACGCGTACGCCGAGCATGTCGCATGGCTCATCGCGAGCGGCTGCGACGGCGTCGTCCCCAACGGATCCCTCGGCGAGTACCAGACGCTCACCGACGACGAGCGGGCCCTCGTCGTCCGCGTCGCCGTGGATGCCGCCGGTGACGGAGCCCGGGTCATGCCCGGTGTCGCCGGCTACGGGAGCACCGAGGCCCGCCGCTGGGCCGACCAGGCGGCCGAGGCCGGAGCCGGCTCGGTCCTGCTGCTGCCGCCCAACGCATACCGCGCCGACGACCGTGCCGTATGCGCCCACTACGCGGAGGTCGCCCGGAGCGGACTGCCGGTCGTCGCGTACAACAACCCCCACGACACAAGGGTCGACCTCACCCCCGAGCTGCTCGCCCGACTGCACAGCGACGGCAGCATCGTCGCCGTGAAGGAGTTCAGCGGCGATGTCCGCCGCGCATACCAGATCGCCGAACTCTCCCCCGACCTCGACCTGTTGGTCGGCGCCGACGACGTCCTGCTGGAGCTCGCCGTCGCCGGAGCCGTCGGCTGGATCGCCGGCTACCCGAACGCCTTCCCGACCACCTGCACAGAGCTCTACCACGCCGCCGTCGCAGGCGACCTGGACACCGCGCTGCCCCTCTACAAGTACCTGCACTCACTGCTGCGCTGGGACTCCAAGGCCGAGTTCGTCCAGTCCATCAAGTTGTCCATGGACATCGCCGGGCGCCGCGGCGGCCCGGTCCGCCCGCCACGCTTCCCGCTCACCGGCGCCGTCGAGGCCGCTGTGCGCGCCGCCACCGAGAAGGCCGTCGCCGACGGCCATCACTGACCACAGGGGCCCACGCATGCGTACTCGCAATGTCTTCCATGCCGTCGACTCACACACAGAGGGCATGCCGACCCGTGTCATCACAGGCGGCGTCGGCGTCATTCCCGGCGCCACCATGGCCGAGCGGCGCCTCCACTTCATCGAGCACCTGGACAACATCCGCATGCTTCTGATGTACGAGCCCCGCGGCCACGCTTCGATGAGCGGGGCGATCCTTCAGCCGCCCACGCGTCCCGACGCCGACTACGGAGTCCTCTATATCGAGGTCTCCGGACTGCTGCCGATGTGCGGACACGGCACCATCGGCGTCGCCACCGTTCTGGTGGAGACCGGCATGGTGCCCGTGACCGAGCCGGTCACCAGGGTTCGCCTGGACACCCCGGCCGGTCTGGTCTCCGTGGACGTACACGTCGAGGACGGCGCGGCAAAGTCCGTCACCCTCACCAATGTGCCCGCCTTCTGTGTCGGCCTGGACCGCGCGGTGGATGTGCCGGGGTACGGGAAAGTGACGTACGACCTCGCCTTCGGCGGCAACTTCTACGCCTTCGTCGAACTCGACGCGCTGGGACTGCCCTTCGACCGGGCCCGCAAGGACGATCTGCTGGCCGCCGGACTGGCGATCATGGAGGCCATCAACACCGCCGACCGGCCGGTCCACCCGGAGCAGCCGGAGATCGGCGGGGTCAAGCACGTATATCTCGCCGCACCCGGCTCGGACGCGCACCGCTCCCGGCATGCCATGGCCATCCACCCGGGCTGGTTCGACCGCTCACCCTGCGGGACCGGCACGTCCGCCCGGATGGCGCAGCTGCACGCCCGCGGCCGGCTGCCACTGCACCGCGACTTCGTCAACGAGTCCTTCATCGGGACCGAGTTCACCGGCCGGCTGATCGAGGAGACCACCGTGGGCGGACTGCCCGCCGTGGTGCCCACGATCACCGGCCGTGCCTGGATCACCGGCACCGCCCAGTACTTCCTCGACCCGGACGACCCGTTCCCCGGAGGCTTTCTGCTGTGACCAACGCCGCCCTGCCGGATCCATGCCGCGTCCGCCGGCGTCGACTTCCAGGTGCCATTCGCGGTGCGCAGTCCTCCGGCCGTGGGACCGCGCGAACAGGGCCGCGCGACCCTGGAGTTCCACTCCCCCGGCCGCACCTACGTCCTCGCTTCCACACCCTCGCACCTGCGAAAGCAACGTGACATTGTACCCTGGTGATCCGCGGCAGTACGGAAGGAACACCATGGGGCACCTGAAGCAGCGCAACCTCATCACAACCCGGGAACGGCTGCGCGACCAGGTGGCCCACGCCCTGCGAGCCGCGCTCATTTCCGGCGAACTCCGCCCGGGCGAGGTCTACTCGGCGCCGGGGCTCGCGGAGGACTTCGGCGTCTCCGCCACCCCGGTCCGCGAGGCGATGCTCGACCTGGCCCGCGAAGGCCTCGTCGAGCCTGTACGGAACAAGGGGTTCCGGGTCACCGAGGTCAATGAACGCGACCTCGACCAGTACACCGAGATCCGCACCCTGATCGAGGTGCCGATGGTCGGCCGGATCACCCGCAGCGCCTCCCGCAAGGACCTGGAAGCGCTGCGGCCGGTGGCCGACGAGATCGTCCGCGCCGCCCGCGAGCACGACCTCATCGGCTACCTGGAGGCCGACCGCCAGTTCCATCTCAGCCTGCTCGGCCTCACGGGCAACGAGCGTCTCGTCGAGACGGTCGGCGATCTGCGCAAGCGTTCCCGTCTCTACGGACTGACGGCCCTGGACGAGCGCGACCAGCTGCTGCCGTCCGCCGAGGAGCACCTGGAGCTCCTCGATCTGATGCTGGCCGGTGACGCAAAGGCCGCCGAGGCCTGCATGACCCGGCACCTGGGCCATGTGCGCTCCCTGTGGGCGGAAGGCCGGAAGGACGCCGAACCCACCGCAGCGCGCCGGCCCCGGCGGAAGTCCGCCGCCGCGGGCTGACAGCAGGGGCGACCCGGCGAACTTGAGGCCGCCGGGCCGCCCCGGGTCTACGTGGACGTCACTCGCCCAGAACGCGTTGCGGATCGAACGGCCTGACTCCTATGCGTTGTTCTACTTGCTCTCTTTGAAACACACCACGAATGACTCGGCACCGACCTGAGTGAGGGAACCTGTCGCGCCGGTGACGTCCGAGCACGCGAGAGTACCGGAGACCGCGTCCTTGACGGTCTTGAGCACGGTGTAGTCGGCGTGGGCATCCGTGCAGCCGAGCTTCTTGACCTCCGGGGTCTCTGTGGTCCCGGTGTTCTGGAAGCAGTCGCCCGCCTTCAGTGTCCCGGCGTCGTCCTTCGAGTCGTGCGGACCGAAGACGGAAAACGCCACCAACCCCGCGACGACGACAACCAGCCCCAGCAGGACCAGACGGTTGCGCTTGCGGGGCGCGTCCGTAACCAATGCGATCGGCTCATGCAGGGGCGGAGTTGCGGACACAGGTGGTGCTACCTCCGACGGGGTGATGGACAGGCAGGTGCAGGCGACCCTAGCAACCCACCCGTCACCCTTGTTGATCGCATCCGGTCGGGCCGGACGGGAGTATCGCCGGTCATCGCGGACGTGGAGGCGGTGAATCCTTCTCAGGCGCGGCTGCTTCTGCGCCGGACCCTGGTCGGGCTGTCCGGCGCAGGCTGCGTCCGGAGGAGCGATTCACTCTATTACTCTATAATTGTCACGATTGGCCCCTATTGTTAAATTCGAGCTAACGCACCCCGAGGGGTGGCCGAGACGCTTCGGTCACTGCACTCGGAACCCGCCCTCGGCTGCCAGTGGAGGATGCGATGGACACGACGTGGACGATCGTCATCATCGTGGTCGCCGTGATCGTGGTGGTTCTGGTGGCGCTGGCCGTGCGGAGTATGGCCCAGCGTCGACGGCTGCAGGAGCGCTTCGGGCCGGAATACGAACGCACCGTCGAAGCCCAGGACAGCCGTCGAGCGGCCGAGCGTGATCTGACCGCACGAGAGAAGCGCCACGAGAATCTGGAAATCCGGGCGCTGCCGTCGACCGTCCGGGACCGGTACGCGCGGGACTGGGCCAGTGTGCAGGAGCACTTCGTGGACGGCCCCGACCAAGCCGTGGGCGAGGCGGACCGGCTTGTCACCACCCTGATGAGCGAGCGCGGCTACCCGACCGAAGGGTACGAGCAGCAATCGCGGGACCTGTCCGTCGAGCATGCCCGCACGCTGGAGCACTACCGCGCGGCCCACGAGATCAACCTGCGCACCGGCAGCAGGGACACCTCCACAGAAGAACTGCGGGGCGCGATGGTGCACTACCGGGCGCTGTTCGAGGAACTGCTGAAGGACGACACCACTTCATCGGATGAAGGACGCCGATGACCGGCGAGCATGGACAACATCCCGTCACTTACCAGTCCATGGAGGTGGAAGCGACATGCAGGGAGAAGGCGGATTCGGGCGCGACGACCGTGTCGCACCCGGCGAGGAGAGGCTTTCCACTGAGGACATAGCCCGGCCCCAGCCAGAGCCTGCGGAGCCACCGCCCCTGGACGACCCGATGCCAGTCGCCGATCCCGGCCGCGCGGAGCCGAGAAGCAGAATCACGGACGCGCCCGGTGACCAGCGGCCCGCCGCCCATCAGCCCGCCGGATCGGGGCAGGAGGACGCAGCTGTTCCACTCCTCGGGTCCCGGGAGGCGGAAGAGCTGCGTTCGCGGTGGAGCGAGATCCAGCAGGGCTTCGTCGATGACCCTCAGGAGTCCGTGCGGGCAGCAGACGGGCTGGTTGCCGAGGTCATGCAGCTGCTCGCTTCGACCTTCGCCGACCACAAAGACAGGCTCGAAGGGCAATGGCACCAAGGGAATGAGGTCGCCACCGAGGATCTACGGATCGCCCTGCGGCAGTACCGGTCCTTCTTCGACCGCCTGCTCACCACCTAGCCGGCAGGACTCCGTCAGGTCTTCCCGAGGACTTCCTCGGGAGCATGGGTGGACCTGTGGATCTGCGCCAAGTAGAGGGTATGCGGCGTGAGTTGGCGGAGTTCGTGACTGGTGTGTTCGTGTCGGCGCCGCGGCGGGTCGCCGAGCGGAGGGGTCCGTTGATCGGTCCGGGTGCCTGAGTGGTCGATGTGTCGCTTCCCAAGGACGGCCGTATGCCGGTCGGCGTCGCCCCGAAGTACTGCGGAGCCTTGGGCAAACAGGCCAACTGCCAGGTCGCCGTGAGCGTGCACGCGGCTCCCGACGTCTCCGCCACCACGGCTAGCCGGCGCTCCGCGCCTGGGACCGCCGCCGGGCCGTCCGGCGCTTGAGCGCCCGGCGCTCGTCCTCGCCGAGTCCGCCCCACACACCGGAGTCCTGGCCGTGCGCCACGGCCCACTCCAGGCACGGCTCCTGGACCGGGCACCGGCGGCAGACGGACTTGGCCTCGGCGACCTGAAGCAGGGCCGGGCCGGTGTTGCCGACGGGGAAGAACAGGTCGGGGTCTTCGTCGAGGCATGCCGCTTCATGACGCCAGTTCTCGTTCTCCACGGGAGTTCCTCCTCCATTCGCAGATGATTGTCGGTTCCCTTACGGGTCGCCGACGATCGCCCGCTGAAACTGCCGAGGCGCATGCGAATGCTGGACTGTCCGAATCCGGCCGGTGCGCACCGGGGGTCCCGCCCGGTCGGCCGGCACCGGAGCGTTGTCCCGTCGAGTCTCGTTCCTGCGCTCTGCTGTCGGCGGCGGAGGCACGTAGCAGCGGCGGCGCCGCGGGAGCAGGTGCCTGCTCAGGACGGCCGGAGACCTTTCGTCGCTGCCGGGCGGGACCCTCTGCCTCGACGCGCAGCAGCAGCTTGCCGGTGCTCGTGCGACTGCCCATCAACCGGTGCGCCTCGGACGACGAACGGCTCGGCTGGGCGACCGATGTGCACTGGCCGGTCCCCGCCCGCCTCGACGACCGCCGCCGCCGCCGGTGAACGGTCACAGGCGGCGCCACCGCGCCGAGGCGAAGGAGAAGACGCCGAAGAGAGACAGTCCGACCGCGACGGCGACCAGGAGCCACGGCCCCATCGGGGTGTGGGTGAAGCTGCGGAGCGTCGCGTCCATGCCCTTTGCCTCGTGCGGGTCGAAGCGGACCGCCGCAACCAGGATGAAGATCCCGGCTGCGGCGAACACAGTGCCGCGCGCCCCGCCGCCGCCCACACCCAGGCCGGTCACGACCTGCCGCGTGCGGCGGCTCATGGCCGCGGTGTCCAACTGCCGCAGGAAGCGCCGCAGCGCCGCCCGTACGGCGAGCACCGCGCCGATGCCGATCAGGAGACAGCCCGCGGTGCCCACCAGCACACGTCCGTACGGCAGTTTCAGCGCTGATGCCGTCCAGTCCTGAGACTTCGCATCGCCGCTGGAGCCCTGGCCGCTCCCTGCGGCAAACGCGGCAGTTGCCCAGCAGACCGCGGCGTAGAAGAGGGCCCGGCCACCGTCCAACAGCCGGGAGGCGGCCTTCCGCCGAGGCCCCCCGGTCATCACCGCGCGGGCGCCCCGCCAGAGCGCCATACAGCCGAAGCCGACGACAAGCGCCCACAGCATCACCCTCCCGAAGGGCTGCTCCGCGACCTGGCGAAGCGCGCCCTGGCGATCTGCTTCCTCGCCACCGCTCCCCAGAGCGATCCTGACGGCCAGCGCGCCAATGAGGACGTACACGACGCCCCGGGCGACAAAGCCCGCCCGCCCTGCGACGGTCAGGGTCTCCTGCTCCGCGGAGTGGCCGGTCATGGATCTCGAAGCACGGGCCCGCCAGTGTGCGTAAGACGACGTCAAGATGCCTCCCTCAGGTGTGGGCGCGCGGTACGCCTCCTGAGCCCCGAGTGCCCCCGGCCGAGCGTCCGATGCACGCTGCTGGAAGGCGATGTGTTGGCCACCACCCACGACGCCGGCCGCCGCGCGGGCGGCGCTGAGCCCGGGCGACGTCGGCCCGCTGCCCGACCGAGGCTCCGTTGACACCTGCGGCCCCAGCCGCCGTGCACAACTCCCCAGCGATCCTGCCCCGTTGGCAGGGGTCTCCACCCGGCGTTGACTGACAACGAGGGCGTAGGGCTGTGGTGCTCCGGAACCCCCAGGCAAAGCCTTCACCTTCGCTTCGCCCGGCGCCGGTTTCGCTGAGGCACGGTGGGGCACCGATCGCGGCTCATGTCCGGTCAGCAAGCACTCCGGGCATCTCCGCGCAGTTCTGGGCGACGGTATCGGCGAAGGCGCGGGCCAGTGGGCTCAGGGCGTCCCACCGGCGTACCGCCCAACCGGCGGACAGGGCGGGCAGTGCCGGAAGCGGGATCAGGCGGACGCTGCTGTGTTCGGCGTCGTTGCGGCCGGGCAGGGCGGGTACGACGGCGTGGCCGAGGCCGAGCTCCGCGAGGAGAATGGCGGTGTCCCAGTCGGCGACACCGGTGTCGGCGGTCCATCGGACTCCCAACTCGGCGAAGTACGCGTCGAGATGAGCTCGGGATGTCGAGTTCTCGGGGAGGCGGATCAGCTGCAGGTCCGCCAGGTCCGCGGGGTCCATGTGGGTCTTGGCCGCCAGCGGGTCGTCGGCTTTGACAGCCAGCACCCAGGGCAGTTCGACGACGGGGCGCTGCTCGATGCCTCGGACTGGGGTCCCAATGGTGATCCAGGCGAGGTCCAGGTCGTGCGCGGCGAGCGCGTCGAAGCAGCTGCGGCTGGAGTTCTCCGTCTCGAACTCCAGGCTCACCTGGGGGTAACGCCGGCGGAAGTCGATGATGGCCTCGGCCATGAAGTGCCGTACGGTCGTCGCTCCCGTGGTGATCCGCACCGAACCGCCGTCCCCGCGCACCAGGTCCTGGAGACGGCGCAGGGCGAGGTCGATGCCACCGATACCGTCGGCGGCCGCTGCCTGGAGGATGCGCCCCGCCGAGGTGGGCACAACACCACGTGGATGCCTCTCCAACAGGCTCACGTCCAGTTCCCGTTCCAGCCGTTTGACGTGCTGGCTCACCGCGGACTGCGTGCATGAGAGGTCGCGGGCCACGGCGCTGAGGCTGCCTGCTCTGCACACCGCAATGAAGACACGTAGATCGTCAAGAGTCACGAGGGTGAAGGTATCCCTTGGGGGTCTGCTAGGAAACCTGAGGATTGACTTGGGATTTCACCGTCACCGAAGATCGCTTCTGGGCCCAGGGCGGCAACCTGTTCAGGGAATTCGTGACGGTCCGGACCGCCGCGAATTCCCCGAACAGGTGCCGACCCAACCGGCTCGGAGCAAAGACTGTCCGGTCACCCGAGCTGCCCGCCCCTGTGCGCGTCTTCGGAAGGTGAGTTGTGCAAGCAATCGAGTTGGTGGCCATCGGAGCCGCCGGCATCGCCGCCGGCGGGATCAACGCGGTGGTCGGGTCCGGG
Source organism: Streptomyces sp. NPDC048479 (assembly GCF_040651435.1). NCBI lineage: Bacteria > Bacillati > Actinomycetota > Actinomycetes > Kitasatosporales > Streptomycetaceae > Streptomyces > Streptomyces sp. NPDC048479. The sequence continues at coordinate 17,722 of NZ_JBEZKA010000015.1, read as the reverse complement.
ACTCTCATCACCTTCCCCACCCTGCTCGCCTTCGGCTATCCGCCGGTGCAGGCCAATATGTCCAACAACATCGGCCTGGTGCCGGGCGTACTGAGCGCCGCATACGGCTACCGCAGAGAACTCAAAGGCCAGTTGGGCCGGTTGATCCGGTTCGGCATCGCCTCGCTCATCGGTGGGCTCATCGGCGCGCTGCTCCTGCTGAGACTGCCCGCCGAGACCTTCAAAGCAATAGTGCCCGTACTGATCCTGACCGCCTGCGTGCTGGTCCTGCTGCAGCCCCGGCTCGGCCGATGGCTGCAGCAGCACCGGAGCCACAGGCGAGATGACGGCGGCGCCCCCTTGTGGTTCGGCGTACTGGGCACAGGCATCTACGGCGGCTACTTCGGAGCGGCACAAGGGGTCCTTCTCATGGGACTCTTCGGCAGCTTCCTGCGCGAAGACCTGCAGCGGCTGAACGCCGCGAAGAACGTCCTCGCCTCCATCGTGAACGGAATTGCGGCTGTCGTCTTCATCACGGTTGCCCACGTCGACTGGAACGTCGCCGCAGTGATCGCCGTCGGCTCCGCCCTCGGCGGCGTACTGGGCGCACGCGTGGGCCGCAAGCTACCACCGGCCGCGCTGCGCGCCCTCATCGTCACCGTCGGCATCACCGCGGCCGGAGTCATGGCCTTGCAATAGGCCTCCTGGACGAGTAACACCCCTGCCGAACAACTGAAAGGAGTCCGGCCGCGTGCCCACATCAGCAAGCACCGCTCACGCCCTCGATCTCCTGCGCGACTGCGGAGCCGAGAATCTCGATCATCCCGGCGGCACGCTACTCGCCCACCTTCAGCGGGTGCAGCGACAGCTCCACCGCTGGAGAGCCCGCCCTGCGCTCCGACTGGCCGGGCTGTGTCACGCGTTCTACGGAACCGACGGCTTCGCCACAGCGCTTCTGCCGATCGACCGTCGCCGCGAGCTTGAGGCAGTGATCGGCCCCGAGGCCGAGTCCATCGTCTACCTCTACGCAAGCTGCGACCGGAAGCGGTCGTACCCCACGCTCGCGGACGCCGACGCCGCCTTCCGGGACAGATTCACCGGCCGCACCTTCACGCCGAGCATTCAGCAGCGACAGGACTTCGCCGAGCTCTCCGTCGCGAATGAGCTGGACATCGTCCGTATCGACCCCGCCCTCCGGGTGAAGTGGGCGCCCGATCTCCTGGTGCTGTTCACGCGCTTTCGCCCGCTGCTGAGTGAGCAGGCCTGGCAGGAGTGTCTCACTGGTCTCACCCTGGCTGAGCCTGCTTGAAAACCTGGCCCTCGCCCGGGTCGCCAACACCCGCCGCACCTGACGGCTCGGCGAGGACCGAGAGGAATCAATTGACCTAAAGCTAGGTTGAGGTCATAACGTTCTGGGTGCGCCCCGGGCCACACCGGCCGACGGGAACCGCGTCGGCCCACCCAGATTCCGGAGGCGGCACCCCATGGACATGGAAGTCACCGCGTGGACATCGCTGCACAGTGCGATGAACGCCCAACAGGACCGGAGGCCCTTCTCCCGGGCCACCCTGCGCCGAATCGCCTCATTCGCCAGGCCGCACCGTCGGCAGCTGTACCAGTTCCTGCTGCTCAGCGTGATCACGGCATTGCTGGCGGTGGCCACACCCGTGCTCGCGGGCCGCGTCGTCGATGCGATCGTCAAAGGCCAGGAAACCGGCACGGTCACCCGGCTCGCGCTGCTGATCGCCGTCATCGCCGTCGCCGAGGCGGGGCTCGGTCTGCTCACCCGCTGGCTGTCGGCGACCCTCGGGGAGGGGCTGATCCTCGATCTCCGCACGGCGGTCTTCGACCACGTCCAGCGAATGCCGGTCGCCTTCTTCACCCGCACCCGCACCGGCGCACTCGTCAGCCGGCTCAACAACGACGTCATCGGGGCCCAACGGGCCTTCAGCAACACCCTGTCCGGCGTCGTCTCCAACCTCGTCACCCTCCTGCTGACGCTCGCCGTAATGCTCAGCATCTCCTGGCAGATCACCCTGCTCGCCCTGGTCCTGCTGCCGGTGTTCGTCGTCCCCGCCCGCCGGATGGGCTCCCGCATGGCCAAGATGCAGCGCGAGGCCGCCAACCACAACGCCGCCATGGGCACACAGATGACCGAACGCTTCTCCGCCCCCGGCGCGACTCTCGTCAAACTCTTCGGACGGCCCGCCGACGAGTCCGCCGAATTCGCCGCGCGCGCCCGCCGGGTTCGCGACATCGGTATCCGTACCGCCATGGCCCAGTCCGTCTTCATCACGGCCCTCACCCTGGTGTCCGCCCTGGCCCTCGCCCTGGTCTACGGGCTCGGCGGCTACTACGCGCTGCGCGGCAGCCTGGACCCGGGAGCCGTTGTCGCCCTCGCCCTGCTCCTCACCCGCCTCTACGCCCCGCTGACCGCACTGGCCGGCGCCCGAGTCGAGGTAATGAGTGCCCTGGTCAGTTTCGAGCGGGTCTTCGAGATCCTCGATCTGAAGCCACTGATCGCCGAGAAGCCGGACGCCCGCCGGGTGCCGGACGGGCCGGTGTCCGTGGAGTTCGACGGGGTCCGCTTCGGCTATCCCTCCGCCGACAAGGTCTCCCTCGCCTCCCTCGAGGAGGTCGCCACCCTCGACTCCCGCGGCGGCACGGAAGTTCTGAACGATGTCTCCTTCCGCGCCGAACCCGGCCGGATGGTCGCGCTGGTCGGCTCCTCCGGCGCGGGCAAGTCCACGATCGCGCAGCTCGTTCCGCGGCTGTACGACGCCGACAGCGGTTCCGTACGGCTGAACGGCATCGACGTACGCGACCTGACCTCGGACTCGATCCGCGAGACGATCGGCATGGTCACCCAGGACGGCCATCTCTTCCACGAGTCCGTGCGCGCCAACCTGCTCCTCGCCCGGCCCGACGCCACCGAGGACGACATCTGGGACGCCCTGCACCGGTCCCGCCTGAGCGGGCTGGTGGCCTCACTGCCCGACGGTCTGGACACCGTCGTCGGCGAGCGCGGCTACCGGCTCTCCGGCGGCGAGCGCCAGCGGCTGACCATCGCCCGGCTGCTGCTGGCCCGCCAGCGGGTCGTCATCCTCGACGAGGCGACAGCCCACCTCGACTCCACCTCCGAGGCGGCCGTGCAGGAGGCCCTGGGGGAGGCTCTGGAGGGCCGTACCGCTGTGGTGATCGCCCACCGGCTCTCGACCATACGGGACGCCGACCTGATCCTGGTCGTCGAGGCGGGCCGCGTCATCGAACGCGGAACCCACACCGAACTCCTGGCCGCCGGAGGCCGATACGAGGAGCTGTACCGCACCCAGTTCGATCGCCCGGGGGCGGAGGAGGCACACCCCGTGCACCCCGTGCACTGACCCAGCGCACCGGCACGCGTGTCGGCCGCGTCACCGGCATGGGGTCGTTTTCTCTACTGCCGGTGCCGCAAAGCCCTGGCGATGTCTCGCGATCCGTCAGGTCCGGCCGCGTGTCTGGGCAGGCACGTCGAACGAGATCCACACGTCGGGCGGCAGGTTGGGCCGACCCGGTTGGGGGCCGCATGGGCTGCGACCTCGCAGAGCCTCTCGACTACGGGCGTGGCACCGGACCCGGCGCCACGCCCTTGTGGTTCAGCCGGTCAGCATATTTTGTAGTCGACCCGGGTCGAGTTGTAGGAGCAGGTGTCCACCTTGCTGCCCGACGGCTTCTTCAGAGTGGCGGTGTCCTTGTCGTTGTTCCACACGTACCACGCGCGCCCCTGGTAGCGATTGGCCGCGGTATTGGTGCCCTTGCCGGTGCGCACCGTCACCGTCTTGCCCTTGCCGAGGCTGAACGTGCCGAAGGTGTACTTGTGGTTCGACGCATCGACCAGGACCCAGCCCTTCAGGCTGACCGCGGCGCCGGTGGTGTTGCGGATCTGCACGTACTCCGCGTTCAGGCTCGAGTTGGCGCCACGGTCCGAGCCGGGGCTGTCGTAGTAGACCTTGTAGAGGTGGACCGAGCCGGCCGCCTGCGCAGGCGAAGGCAGGGCGATCAGACCGGCGAAGGCCGCGATGGTTGAGGCAGCAGCCATGGAGCGGGTACGGAGCATGAACATTCCTCGGGGTCAGGCCGGGCACCCCCCAAAATTGGGCCCCGGCAAGACGCCAAGAATAGGGACTATCCAGCCCGATATGACAGGAGTTCGAAAAACTGGGACACATCGGCCTGTTGTCCGGATACTGCGCATCAGCGTCGGCGGGCCACGTCCGCGCTTTGCGCCGCAGCCTGGAGCGAGCGCAGTGCGAGCAGCAGAAAGCCGATGTCGTCGAGGAGGACCGGGTCCGGCAGCAGGTCGACCGGACTCACCAGGTAGATCAAGGCACCCCAGAAGACCGCTTTGTTCTCCATCGGAATTCCGGCATCCCGCAGCTGCCGCCGTGCCTTCACAAGTCTGACCACGAGCACGCCGGCCAGCACGACGGTGGTGGCGATCAGGACCGTGGCGACTGCCACCACCACCCACATTTCGGTATGCACGGCTTCTCCCACCTCCCACGTCTCATCAGAACAGGTACCCCGAGAACGGCTACCCCGCTCCGGCGGAGGCTCTCACCCGGGTGCCGTCAGACGGGTGGCGTGGATGCGTTCAGGACCTCAGGGAACCTCACACCGTGATGACGACCTTTCCGCAGGCATGGCCGGCCCTCAGGTACTGAATGGCCTTGGGAACCTCACTCAGCGAGTACGTCCTGTCGACGATCGGAGTGAGTTTGCCGGCCTCGATCAGCTTCCCCAGCAACTGGAGGTCCTCCTGATTCTCCGTGGACACCAGCATCCGCAGTCTCTGACTCACAAACGGTGACAGCATCGCCGCCCGGAGCGCGCGGTCCACGCCCTGCACCCACCGTCCTCCCCCTTCGGATCCGACGATGACGAGGCTTCCCCGCGGATCGAGAGTACGCCGCAGGTGTGCCAACGAACGACCACCCGCTGTGTCGAGGATCAGGTCGTAGCGCCGGGGCCCGTCCGCGAAGTCCTCGCGTGTGTAGTCGATGACGTCGTCGGCGCCGATCGAGCGGACCAGGTCCGTCTTCTTCGTGCTGCACACACCGGTGACGCTCGCTCCGAACTCCTTGGCCAGTTGCACCGCGAACGTCCCTACGCCTCCGCCCGCACCGATGACCAGCACCTTCTGCCCTGCCTGGACCTGTGCACTGCGGCGAAGACCCTGGAGGGCGGCGAACGCGGAGGAGGGGACTGCCGCCGCCTGCTCGAAGGTGACGTTCGCCGGCTTGGGCGCGAACTTGTCCTGGTGCGCGCAGGCGTACTCGGCGTAGGAGCCCGCACAGGTGCCGAACACCTCGTCACCGGGCTGGAACCGGCTCACGTTCCGGCCGACTGCCTCGACACGCCCCGCGACGTCCAGACCCGGAACACGAGTTTTGGGTCTGCGCAGCCCGAATCCTACGATGCGAAGGAGGTACGGCAGGCCCGTGACGAGGTGCCAGACTCCCTGGTCGACGCCGGCGGCGTGAACGCGTACGAGCACGTCGTCATCGCCGACAACCGGCTTGTCGATCTCCTTGAGTTCCAGGCCATCGGGTGACCGGTACGTCTCCCGGACTATTGCCTTCATGGTGTCTTTCCTTCGCTGTCCGGGTACTGGAACACAGTGTCGAGCGGGACGGTGAACACCCTGGCGATCTGAAATGCCAATTCGAGTGAAGGCGAATATCTGCCTTGCTCGATGGCAATGACGGTCTGGCGTGACACACCGATGCGTTCTGCCAGATCCGCTTGCGTCATCTCTCCGTGCGCAAACCGGAGGGCCCGGATCGCGTTCGTGACCCTGGTGGGCTTCACCATGACTGGAAGCCTCGGCGATACGCGACGATCTTGGCCGTGGAACCGAGGATCGCCGACAGTACGAACGCCAGGTAGACCGCGTTGGCGATCCAGAAGTAGTCCAGCTCGGCCATCGACATACCGAGCGCTGCCACTCCCCCGATGACGACGAATGACTGGCCGATGTGTTCGCCGAACCGATTGATCTCCCTGTCGCGCTGATCCTTCTTGCGGGTGTCCTTCGGCGAGAACATCGCGATGAGCATATGGAGCACGATCGACGCTGCGATCGAGATGCCCAAGGCCCACAACAACGTCGCCACATACGACACCTCGACGAGAGGGGTATCCCCCGTTCGCCCAAGAATGACGACGAGGTAGCCCGCGTACGTACTGACCGCGAGCACCCCCATGACCCATGCGCTCTTCTCTTCGAATGGCATACCGCGAATGTAAAGCAACACAGACACCATGTCAAAGTTTCTTGACATGGTCGCGCGCGGTCGACCCCGGGCTCTCCCAAGGCGGGTGCCACCAGTGACATAGGGGCGCGAGCCGGAGCGAACGCGCCTGCCGCGCGTGCCCCTTCGCTTCACCTTGTGCGCCAGGATTCAGTCGAACCCGGAGCGGCGGGTGTGTCGCGACGCCGTGGTGGTGATCGTCGCGCTCACGGGGCTGCCGCCGGCGTACGAGCGTGACAAGCACCGGGAAGTGTGGTTCTTCCGTGGGCTGATCCAGTGCGCGGCACAGGCGCGGGGGCCGCCCGGCGCGTCCGGCAAGGAGGCCAGTACGACCGCCAACTCCTCAATGGTGCCCGTGAGTTCCCCGACCTATTCGTACGGCGTCCGGCGTCCCACGGCCCGCTCTGCGGTGCGGGCAACCGCTCCAGAAGCGTGCCGATGGCGGCCAGGACCGCGGTGAGCGCGGGGGTGCCGAGGCCGGCCGGGTCGGGGTGAACGAGGAGGCCATGTCGCGGTCGAAGTGCGGACTCGGCCGAGTCTCCAGGGTGACTGGGCAAGGTCGTACAGGAAACGCGGATGGTTCCACAACGTGCTTGCCGAACAGCCGAGTTGGGGAGTCCGGCCGAACGCCGAGCTCGGGCTGAGCCGGACAGTCCGTCGCGCGACAGCCAACTCGCCCCGATTGAACGGTGGTTGACCGTCGACCTGGGCCCGGCGGTTGTCGTGCGACAGCTGCATGCATTCGACCGTGCGGCCGTCAGGCGTCATCGCACTCTGGCGCCCTTGACTCCGCTGCTTCCTTCGTCGTCATCGTCGGAACCGGGCACGTAGACGTCAAGCACGTTGATGTTGATCTCGACGACTTCCAGGCCGGTCATCGTCTCAACGGCGTCCGTCACATTGCTGCGGATGTTCTTGGCGGCCTCCATGATCGGAACGCCGTACTCGACGACGATACCGATGTCGATGGCCGTCTGCTTCTCCCCGACCTCGGCCTTGACACCGCGACCGGGGTCGGAGGGCCGAGACATCTTGTCCCGGACCGCGCCCATCGCTCTGGAAGCTCCTCCACCTACAGAATGAATGCCGTACGTGTCCCGAACCGCGATTCCCGCAATAGCGGCTACCACGGAATCGGCAATCGTGGTCGTGCCGCGCACGCTGTCCCCGTCGGCGCTCTCCTCCAGAGTGGTCGCGCCTGGGCGGTCGATACTGGCCATCGGAGATCCTCCGCACAGAGTCGGTTCCTCTCATCGGCGGAGTGGACCCTGACAAGGGATTCCTCACCGCCCGAGCCCCCACTCCACTGTGCTCCTGGCCTTTGGCATCCGCCATTCGGGCGAATCCATCACCAATACATGCCACGCCCCGTCCCGGCGCACGGCACATCACTGCTCCCGCAGCTTGCAGGGCGTCGAGGCCGAGCACCGGGCCAGAAGACCACGCATCCGAGGATGCGGCGTAGACAATCGTGGCTCGGCGCTCGTGATCCCGAGGGCGGATGCAAGGGGGACCACGCACAGCGGAGGGGTAGTTGGCGGCGGGGCGCGGGCGGACGCCACGCTGTTGTCATCGGAGGCAGCCTCGCGGGAATGCCGGCGGCACACGTGCTCGCCGAGCACGCCGACAAGGTGAGGGTCGTCGAGCGCGACCACTCCCCCGAGGACCCCGAGCCGCGCCCCGGCGTGCCGCAGGGCAGGCACGCCCATGTGCTGCTCGAGGGCGGACAGCTCGCGTCGGACGCTCTACTGCCGGGTTTCTTGGCCGAGTTGAGGGCCTCGGGCGCACCGCGGCTCGGCATGCCGTCGGACATGGTGCAGCGGCAGAGCGGGCGCACGGCGGCGACTTCGTACATCGGCCCCCGCTCAGTAACCCGCGAGGAGCTTCACGGCCATGACCCCTGCCCGGTCACGCCTCGAAGCCGACGAGGAGGACCGGCCCAGCCCGGCCGGACGCGGCCTCGGTGTGAACTCAGCGGGCGAGCGCGCTGCGGGCGGCTTCGCACGCCGCTTGGCGGTCGTGCGGGACGAGGCCGATACGGGTGCGCCGGTCGAGAATGTCGGACTCGTCGAGGGCTCCCTCGTGGCGGACCGCCCACACCAGTTCGGCGCCGGTGACGGGGTGTCCGGGAACCACGGGCAGGGCCAGAGACGGGTCGGCGAGGCCGAGTGCGTGGACGGCCGGGGCTTCGGATCCGTAGCGGCGGACCAGACGTCGGGGCGCGGCAAGCGTCGCGAGCGTGCCGGGCCGGGCGGCGCCGACAAGCGGGATCGAGGTCGTGCGGCACCGGTCGGCGCTCAGACCGCTCCCGGTGACGGCGGCGTCGACGGCGTCCTGGGCCATCCGCCGGTAGGTGGTGAGCTTGCCGCCGACGACCGTGACCACACCCTGGGTTGACGTCACAACGGCGTGCTTTCGGGAGATGTCGGCGGTGCGGCCCGTGTCCGACGTCGTGGTGTCCAGGAGCGGACGCAGCCCGGCGAATGCTCCCACCACCGAATCTCGGGTGATGGATACGTCGAGGGCCGAGCCCAGCACGTCGAGGAGGAAGCCGATGTCCGTCTCGGGCACTTCCGGTACGTCCGGGATGGTGCCGTCGATCGGCTCGTCGGTCAGCCCCACGTAGACCCGGCCGTCACCCTGTGGCAGCACGAGCACGAACCGGTTGGGCTCCCCGGGGATCGGGATGTGCATACCGGCGGTGAGGCTGCCGAGCTCCTCCGAGCGCAGGACCACATGCGTGCCGCGAGAGGGGCGCAGCCGTACGTCGTCGACGAGGCTGCCCGCCCAGACCCCCGTGGCGTTGATGACCGTGCGGGCGCGGATCTCCAGTTCCTCTCCGGTGAGTTCGTCGCGGACCCTGGCGCCGGAGCCGGTGAGTGAGAGCGCGCGGGTGCGGGTGAGGATGCGGGCGCCGTGCGCGGCCGCTGTGCGGGCTATCGCGGTCACCAGGCGTGCGTCGTCGGTGAGTTGGCCGTCCCAGGACAGCAGTCCCCCGCGCAGGCCTGTCGGCCGCAGTGCCGGGACCATGTGCCGCGTCTCCACCGTGGAGAGGGCGCGGGGAGCGGGCAGAGTGGTGCGTGAGGTGCGGGCGGAGGCACGCAGGAGGTCGCCGGCCTTGAAGCCGGCCCAGGCAAGCGCAGCCTGGCCGCGGGAGACCAGTGGGGTGAGCGGCAGGACGAAGGGCTGGGCCCGTACCAGGTGGGGGGCGGTGCGTTCCATGAGGACGCCGCGTTCGACGGCGCTTTCGTGGGCGACGTCGAGCTGGCCCGTGGCGAGGTAGCGCAGTCCGCCGTGGATGAGCTTCGAGCTCCAGCGTGAGGTCCCGAAGGCCAGGTCATGGGCGTCGATGGCGGCGACGGTCAGCCCGCGTGAGGCGGCGTCGAGTGCGGCTCCGGCGCCCGTCGCGCCGAGTCCGACGACAAGGACGTCGACGCGGGCTCCGTCGGCGAGTTCGGTGAGCTCGCGGCGTCGGCGTGCCGCGCTGAGCGAGGAGGGGGCAGGAGCACGGCCACTCGAGCGGCTCATGGCGTAAGGGTCCTCTCCAGAAGGGTCCGCAGCTCTTCGAGGAAGGCTGCTTCGGTGAGTTCAGGGTCGGTTTCGTCGGTCATCGTGCGCAGCGAGAGCGTGAAGGACTGCGCGACGAGCAGCAGCGAGCGGGCTTGAAGGTCGGGGTTCATCCGGCGGACGGACCCGTCGGCGTGGCCCTCCCGCAGGGCACCGGTGACGAGCCCCAGCAGTGCGTCCTGGCTGGTTCCCCGGTGGTCGAGCACGTAGGGCAGCAGCAGCTCGGGGTCCACGTCGATGATCTTGCGGAACAGCGGATGGGCGCGAAAGGCGGCGACTCCGGCAACCATTCCGTCGATGAGCCGGGTCAGGGTGGGGACGTCGGGCTCCGGGCCGGTCATCGTGCCGACGGCGAGTGCGATCCACTCCCGGGTCATCACGTCGCCGACCAGAGTCCGTACGTCCGGCCAGCGGCGGTAGAGCGTCATACGGGACACTCCGGCGCGCCGGGCCACGTCGGTCAGGGTGGTGCGGCGTACGCCGACAGCCAGGACACAGTCGCGTGCCGCGTCGAGAACGGCATCTCCGTCCGAACGGTTGTGACGAATGGGCGTCATCTGTCACAGTGTAATCGCAGTGCAGGCCGTACGGCACGGCGACCCGCAAAACCGAGGGTGAGGATCCAAGTGGACATGTTGTGGAGCGGCTGGGGAGACCCGGCCAAGGCGGCCCCGCTGCCCGACACGGTGGTCGGCCTGCTGCGCGACCTGCTGGGCGTCACGCCGGGGGAGAGCGGCCCCGCGCACATCGGCAGCATCCCCGCTCCCGACTCCCCCCTCACCGACAAGACCCGTCAGGCGCTCGTCGACTGCCTGGGGGACGCCACGCATCTGCGCACCGACGCAGAGACACGCATCCGGCACACCCGGGGCAAGTCCACCCCCGACCTGCTGCGCATCCGGGCCGGCGAGGTCGACGACATCCCGGCAGCTGTCGCACTGCCGGGCAGCCACGACGAGGTACTCGCCCTACTGCGAGTCTGCGCCGAACACGGCGTGTCCGCCGTGCCGTTCGGAGGCGGAACCTCCGTCGTCGGCGGACTGGCCCCCGAGGCGCAGCGCTGCTTCATCGCGCTGGACCTGCGCCGACTGGACAGTCTGCTCGCGCTCGACGAGGTCTCCCGTACCGCCGTTCTGCAGCCCGGGCTGCGCGCACCCGAGTGCGAGGCGCTCCTCAACGAACAGGGCTTCACCCTGGGCCACTTCCCGCAGTCGTACGAGTGGGCCTCGATCGGTGGGTTCGCCGCGGCGCGTTCCAGCGGCCAGGCCTCGGCCGGATACGGCCGATTCGACGACATGGTGCTCGGCCTCACCGTGGCCACCCCGGAAGGCACCCTGGAACTGGGACGCGCGCCCCGCTCGGCGGCAGGACCGGATCTGCGCCAGCTGATCCTCGGCTCCGAGGGAGCGCTGGGTGTCATCACATCGGTGACCGTGCGGATCCGGCCCGTGCCGCAAACCAAGATCTACGAAGGCTGGCGCTTCTCGTCCTTCGAGGCGGGCGCGCTGGCACTGCGCAAGCTCGCCCAGGACGGTCCGCTGCCGACCGTACTGCGGCTGTCGGACGAAACGGAGACCTTCATCGGCCTCGCACAGCCGGACGCCATCGGCGGGTCCGACGCCCCGCAGGCGGCCGGCTGCATGGCGATCGCCGGCTACGAGGGCACCGCTGAGGACACTGCGGACCGGCGTGCCCGGGCCCGGGAGGTGCTGCTCGCCTGCGGCGGTGAATTCCTCGGCGCAGAACCGGGCGACCGGTGGGCCCACGGCCGCTACAACGCCCCGTATCTGCGTGACGCGCTGCTGGACGCCGGCGCGTTCGCCGAGACCCTGGAGACGGCGACGTTCTGGTCCGGCCTGCCGGCGCTGTACGACGCTGTACGCCAGGCTCTCACCACGACCCTGACGGACGCGGGCACCCCGCCCCTGGTCATGTGCCACATCTCCCATGTGTACGAGAACGGCGCGTCCCTCTACTTCACCGTGGTCTCGGCGCAGGGGGACGATCCGGTCGCCCACTGGGCCCCCGTGAAGCGGGCCGCCAACGACGCGATCCTTCTCGCCGGCGGCACCATCAGCCATCATCACGGAGTCGGCACCGACCACCGCGACTGGTACGCGCGGGAGATCGGCCCTGTCGGAGTCAACATCCTGCAGGCCGTCAAGAACGAGATCGACCCGTCCGGGGTCCTCAACCCCGGCGTCCTCATCCCCGTCCGCTGACTTGCTCCGTGCCGACCGGAGGCGCATTCATGCGACATTTCACAGCCATCGTCAATCCCACCGCAGGCGGTTCCAGCGGTACGGCCGCCCTGCTCCCGCTGGCCCGCCTCCTGCGGGAGGCCGGGGCACAGCTCGACACCCAGTACAGCCGCAGCCTGGAACACGCACGGGAAGTGGCACAGCAGGCCGGCGAGCGTGGGCACGTCGTGCTCGCCGTCGGCGGCGACGGGATTGCCGGCTGTGTCGGCGGGGCGCTGAGTGGCACTGACACCCTGTTCAGCATCGTCCCGGCCGGCCGGGGCAACGACTTTGCCCGCGCGCTCGGACTTCCGGCCGACGCACCCGCCCTGGCCGAAGTGCTGCTCAACGGCTCGCCTCGGGCGATCGACACCATCCAGGTCGAATCAGCCGTGCACCCCGGGACATGCGTGCTGGGCAGTGTGTACGCGGGAGTCGACGCGGTGGCCAACCAGTACGCCAACACCGCCCGGCTGCTGAGGGGCGCCGCCTCGTACTACGCGGGCGGCATGCGCGCCGTGCTGACCTGGCGACCCGTCTCCTACCGCATCACCGTGGACGGCGTGCTGCACGAACGGCGCGGCTACACGGTCGTGGCCGCCAACTCCCGCTTCTACGGATTCGGCCGCCAGATCGCCCCCGACGCACGGCTCGACGACGGCCTGCTGGACGTGGTCGTGATCCGGCATGCACCCAAGCGGCTGTTTTTCGCGATCATGAATGAGCTCAAGACAGGGGCGCACGTGCAGCGCCCGGAGGTGGAAATCCTGCGGGGCAAGGAGATTCGTATCGAGGCCGATCGCGATATCCCCTACGGCGCGGACGGCGAGATCGAGGCGACGCTCCCGGTGACGGCACGGGTGCAGCCGGGGGCACTCACCGTGCTCTGCTGACGCGGAGGTGTGCCTCACACGTTGGGTTGCACACGCTCGGGCGGAATGGGCGTGGCCTGGTGGAAGTACATGCGCCATGTCCCATCCGCAGGCTGCTTGCGCCAGAGCGAAGCCCGCCGTGCCCGGACTCCACCGGTCGTGGTCTCGTAGGTGAGGTGCACCAGCCCGGGCGCCAGCAGAACACCGGTCACATGAGAGGGCTCATAGCGCGGACCGTTTTCTCCGCCGCCCTGCATCCCGGGCAGCTCGGCAAGCATTTCCTCATACGTCCACCGCCGACCCGAAGCACCGACCTCTACGAACTCCGGGTCCAGCAGCTGCCGGGCAAGCGACCGTGACGATCGCACGCTGGGGTCCATCAGACGCAGTTCGCCCGCGATCGCTTCGCGTACCTCATCCGTCTCTCCGCTCATACAGACATCTTCGTCCCGGTAGCCAAGTCCTTCGCGAACCGAGAAACCGCGCGGCGCCGGCCCGCCCGCACACAGCTTTCCGCAACACGCTTCAGTTCTGCGGAGAGAAGCCGGCGGTCCAGCGCTGGTCGCTGTCTCCGTCAGCCGGGTCGAAATCGAGCAGACTGCCCTCGGAGCTGCCCAAGGGTTCAAGGGCGAAGTCCGGCGCGACCTGTGGTCGTATGGCTCCTGATCCATCGACGGTGAAGAGCAGATTCAGTCCGTTCCTGCCGTTGACGGAGGCGCAGGACCAGATGCCGACGCCGCGGTCGGTGTCGCCGCGCGAGTCCAGACAGAAGTCGGGATCTGCGTTACTGCGCAGGAGGCCGATGGAGTCCAGACTCCACTGCTGGGTAAGGGCACCACTGCAGCGTGCGGTGACGACATCGGTGCGGTTCGCCATCACACCGTTCACGATGTCCAGGCACAGACCGGAATCCGTGTGGACGACCTGGGTGTAGCCGCCCCCCGGGACGATCGGCACCGGCCGGCGCGGGACGCTCTTCGACGGAGCGGGCGCCGGAGGATTGGGGGCAGGAGGATTGGAGGCAGCGGCCGACGTGGTGGGGCTCGGCGAGCGTGCGGGCTTCTTCGACGGCTCCCGGCTGGGGCTCGGCGACGGGGTGGGTACGGGCACTGCCGCGGTGGGCCAGGCTTCCCTGAGCGGGGGCTCCGCCGCGCGGTCGCGTGCCGGACCGGAGTCCTCGGATGCGGTCGCCAGCAGAGTGCCTGCGACGACAACGGCCGCGGCCGCCACAGCGACGAGGACGACGGTCCGGGACAGCCGCCTCGCGCCGTTCCGCGCCGTCTGCTCGCTCTGCGGCGACTCCGCCGAGGCGGTGAACGCGGACATGCCTGCCGTGGGGGCCGACCTGTCGGGCTGGACCGGTACGGCGTCGAGCAGGCCGCGCACGGGACCGCGCGCCGCGTAGGCCGCTCCGCCCCACCGGAGCAGTCCCTCAGCCAACACAGTCCGGGGGGCGTCCGCCATCCGCGGCAGCTCCGCGACCAGCCGTGTGCAGCTGGGACATTCCGCCAGATGGAGCGTCAGATCCTCGCTGCGCCGCCGGTCTCCCGGCCGCGCCGCCGCCTCGATGATGCGGCGGAATCCCAGACACTTTCTGTCCCCGCCCCGCTCCAGATATGCCCGAAGATAGGCCTGGCGCATGGCGTTCTGTGCCTTGTCCCGCAGCTCGGGAACGAGGTTCGGGTCGACGCTGAGGAAGGTGGCGACCGTGGCGTCCGACTCCTCGTCGACCACCGCGTACCAGAGGACGCCCCGGGTCAGCTCCGGCAGCCGGTAGAAGCCGGTCAGCATGGCCGACGACGCCTCGAGCCGGAGGCGCCGGGATTCAGGCAGATCCGCTGCGCTGAAGTCGTCAGTGTCATCGATCCACGCCACGAAGTCGGATTCGAGCCGGTCCCGGCGACCGTCGGCGGCCCAGCTGAGCCCCACCCGCTGAACAAGCATCAGCAGATGGTGACGCCAGTTCCCCTGGGGCTCGATGCCCCGGCACGCCTCCCGGGCGGCGAGGTCGAAGGCCTGGACGGCCAGCTGGTTCCCAGCGACCTGGTAGCGTCCGCAGAGCCGGGCGTAGGTGAGAACAGCAGGCAGGTGGCGGCGCTTGAGCTCCTGGACGGCGGGATAGGCGGGCGGGGCACCGGCGCGGATGCGTTCGGTGAGCTCCGCGTCCGACAGGGCGGCGTAGAGCAGTTTCTCGTCCGCGGAATCGGGACCGACCTTGTGGAGCTCTGGCACCCTGTTGACTCCTCGTTCACTACCGCGCGACCAACCCACCTGCCCAGGCGGAAACACGCCGTTGTTACCTGCAGGAAACAAGAGCCCATAGTGAAGCAGCCGGATCAGCAGGGAAAGATGTTTCCGTGGGTAAGTCGTCGCCGACGGCCGCCCCGTGCCCGTGTCGGCACCGTGGAGGTGCTGCATCAGCGGCAAGCACGGCTGCGGCATTCGATGAATGCGTCAACTGGCGCACCGTCAACTGGCACCGATGTCCGTGCCTGAACCCGCCGGAGCCCTCCCCCTCTCCCAACCGCCGAAGACCGGCAGGTCCTGCCTTCCTGCTCCTGTACACCGCCTGAGCCGGTGGCCCGGCTTCGGACCGCTGCAGCCGTGCGACGATATTTCTCCCCAGGACCAGGAAAATCTATCGCGTCCAGGGTAGAAATTACCCGCCTTCACGGTTAGAGTTTCTCGCGTAGCCGACGAAGTCAGCGAACGCGACAGAGTCGGCCCGGGCGGCCTCCGGGGTCGCCCTGCAGTACCGCAGTTCTCAGAGCAGTACGACCCGAACAACCAGAGAGGAGCAGACGCCATCAGGATCGCCCGGGCGAGGATCCAGTACGCCCGGGTACCGCAGGCCCCGATTGGAACGTGGTCCCCGGTCACGCATCCGCGATCCCCGCACCTCCGCCCTCAGGGACGGACACGCGGAACAAGAAAGCCAGCGCACAGCGCCGGCAGATGGTGTTGATACCCCCTCGGGGCCCTGGCGTGTACGCGTCGGGGCCCCTCGACGCGCGTTCCAGAAAGAGGTGCAAATGCCCCCAGAAACTCCACCGCACACCACCAGCGACCGATTCGATGATGACGACTATCCCGCCTACACCATGGGTCGCGCCGCCGAAATGATCGGCGCCACGCCCGGCTTCCTCCGGGCCGTCGGCG
This sequence comes from Streptomyces sp. NPDC048479, assembly GCF_040651435.1. Taxonomy (NCBI): domain Bacteria; kingdom Bacillati; phylum Actinomycetota; class Actinomycetes; order Kitasatosporales; family Streptomycetaceae; genus Streptomyces; species Streptomyces sp. NPDC048479. Next base: position 1,612 of record NZ_JBEZKA010000015.1, on the reverse strand, counting down.
AAGCCCGTCTGATCACCCCGCTGCGATCCGAAGGCGGCCATCGCCGCTACTCCCGCTACCAACTGCGCATCGCCGCTCGCGCACGCGAACTGGTCGACAGCGGGACACCGATCGACGCAGCCTGCCGCATCGTCATTCTGGAAGACCAGCTCGAGGAAGCCCTGCGCATCAACGAGGATCTGCGCCGGCCCACTGCAGACTCGGGCGGGGCAGTCAGCTCCTGACTGCTCCTGAGCATCGGCGAACCCCCGCCCCGGCCACGAAGGCCGGACAGGCGTACTGTGCGCCGGCCCGGTGAAGAGGCCGCGCTCCCATGACCGACACCACCTCGGCTGCTCCGTCCGTTCCGCTCCCATGCGCTCCGCACACTCGAGTATCTATTGCCGCAGGCACAGATATTCGGGCAATGCGCGATGAGGGTTTGTGGCACGGCGGGCGGAGTGATATTACTCGCCGCGCCCGGCCGCTTGCGCCGTGCTACCGTTGTTCTCAGTTGCAGTTGTGGTTCCCAAAGACTTCAAGTGCTCGTACCGGCGTTAATTCCGGAGCGTGCACTTCTGTATTGCCGGATACTTTCCGGACGGGGCAATCATCGCGGCGACGCGGAGCTCGCACAGTGCGGGCACCGGGCACTGCCCCGAAGGAGATATGACATGGCTACTGGCACCGTCAAGTGGTTCAACGCGGAAAAGGGTTTCGGCTTCATCGAGCAGGACGGCGGCGGCGCTGACGTGTTCGCCCACTACTCGAACATCGCCGCCCAGGGCTTCCGTGAGCTGCAGGAGGGCCAGAAGGTGAACTTCGACGTCACGCAGGGCCAGAAGGGCCCGCAGGCGGAGAACATCGTTCCCGCCTGACGCTGACACGCACGACGCAGCTGGGGCCCGCACCTGGGGTGCGGGCCCCAGCTCGTTACTTTTTTCCGGGTTTCAGCCAGGGCCGCAGCAGCTTCACGCGAGGCGAGAGACAATACGTTTTCTCACCGTACGGCAGTCGATCCGTCCACGGCTCCTGCCAGCCACAGACCCGCCCGATTTCCCTGATTCGGCATCCCACACCCTGGCGCATGTCAGTCATTTTGACGTACCGGCCCCCCGCTTCTTTCGTCGGCGGTCGGACTTTGTCTTTGTTTTTACTTCGGCTCGTTCTTGCGATTTCCGTGGCGCTCATTGCTGCCGAGAATCCCTCGATACGTGCCATATCGAGGAAGGTTCTCCATGAACCGCTCAGCTCGCACGAACGACCGCTACTCCCGCACCCGCAAGGGCGGCAACGCCGGCTCCGGCAGAGGCGACGGCTTCCGTTCGCAGTCGCAGGGACGCCAAGGCGCTCCGGGCCGCTCGGCGGCCCCGCGCCGTTCCGGCGGCTACGGGCGTCGTCCCGCCGCACTGCAGGGCGAGTTCGCGCTGCCGGTCACCATCACCCCGGCCCTCCCCGCCGTCGAAGCCTTCGCCGAACTGGATATACCCGCACCCCTGCTGGCGGCGCTTCGCACCGAGGGGGTGACCGTGCCGTTCCCGATCCAGGCGGCGACGCTGCCGAACTCCCTGGCCGGCCGGGATGTGCTGGGCCGCGGGCGTACCGGTTCGGGCAAGACGCTTGCCTTCGGTCT